>CAZVCA010000024.1:5537-20210 GCA_964626045.1 uncultured Halobacteriales archaeon
AAAAAAACTTCTCAGACGACTGTCTTACTGCCCTGCGTCGTTCTGAATGAGCCCCACAATCCGTTCAGTATTAACCTCTTCTTCGAAGGTGTCACGGTTCTCCTCGATATTCTCAAGGATGGTATCCTCATCAGTCGGGGCACCAGCCTCAATGTACTCCTGAACGAAGCTCCACTGCTCGTCAGGGAGATTGCCAGCACTCGGGTCAAACCGGTACTCAAGGTACGAGTAGCCGACCGGCTCACCCTCAACAGGAGCAAGCGCCTCATCATCGTGGAAGACCGAGTACCACATCATATCACGAGTGTCATCGTTCGGGTCACTCACACGCTCGGCGTAGTCGTCGTCCACTTCACTCCGACGAGTGACAAGCAGCCCGACATCCTCTCCGTAGAGTTCATCCCGAAGCTCTGGATTACGAGCGTACCGTCGATTGATTTCAGCATCAACATCGTCTGGCACGTACTCGATAAGCCCACCGTTGACCTGACCAGTCTCTTCGTCCATCCCACCAAAGGTGGCACCATTAACGTCAAGCTTGCGAGCGACACTGACCGAAGCAGTGCGGTCCACAACCAGAATGGCGCGACCATCAATCTCGGTAACAGTGTCTTCAACACCGTACTGGTCACCAGAGACATTGACAGCCTCGCCGCCGTACTTCTCGGTGGTATGCTCATCTGCGAAGTTGACGGCCCGATACTCGGTCAAGTCGTCATCATCAGTCTCGACGAAGGCAGCATCACTCATATCGAAGCCGCTGTCATCACTCGTGTCGATGGTGAGGTCGTCCATCACCAGACCGAGATACCCTTGGTCGCGGCGACCGCCGTTATTACTCGCATCAGGGAAACGAATGATGGGATTACCCTCACCCTCGGGCAGCGTCCCCTCAATGAAGGTAGTGGGGTAGAACTTAACGAAGGGAATCTCTCCCATATCAACGTCAATCTGTTCGAGGGTCTCTTCTTCGTTGTTGTCCGATGCCGATTCCTTGACTTCTTGCGTAACGCTCTCTCTAAGATTCATTGTTTCTGACTCCAATTACGTATTCGTGACGATATGGTATAAAGGTTTTGGTTACGGGGAAGAGGAGTACTGTTTTGGAACACAGTATAGAACTCCTCCCTCAAACCGAGGCCACCTCTTCTACCTCTCATCACTTACTCAATTATTGGTGCTATCCCTACTTAAATCTTTCTATTAGTCTTCTGAGACTTCTGGCGCGTGTCGTACAAGTTTTCTGATTGTATCTTTAACTAAATTATTATGCTTTTTTATACTGTTTGAACTGGTATGTTCTTTTAATTTCCAGTGTTGTTTCAACAAATTAATATGCTCATTCCAGACTTCTCTCCCCCACGGCTCATACTTCAATCCTGTGATAGTCATTCTACTCTTTGTTTATATCGTTCGCGTGGACAATCAAATCAGTAATTATCTTACAAATTATCTCATTATCTGAGAAACCGTTTTTCCACATCTGATGAAGTAGTTGCAATCTATCATCCCACCGTTCCTCGTCCCATTCTATATACGAAATCAAAGGAGTATTGTAAGACATTTCATCAACTTGATCGAGACTGTTAACAAATTTATTACTCATTGGATAAGTCTGTGTTACTATTACTAATGGTAATATGAGCGTGCCAGTGATCCGTGACCATATTCATCCGAACGTCAAGCTCAAACTCATCGTATAGGCACGAGACTAGATGCTCTGCCTTTTCGCGCCGTGGCTCCGACAATGATGTTTCGTGCCTTTTTGACACAATAAACGGATTGCCAGTAAGTGTGTCAGCGATGACAAAATTTGGTGTTTCAATGTGCCACTCGGTTTTCTTCTCCATCCGACAGAGCATACAGTTTGGCTGTACATTTTCCCACCCGTCTTTGTATCGACCATCCATTGTTTTTCGTGGATTGCTCATCGTGATACTGTTGGCACTACTCGTATTTATATCTTGTGTTAAAAAAAGTTACCAGTCTATGTGGAACTCATTTAAGACTTTGATTCGATAGCTACCACTATACGAGACTCGATTCTCATACTCACACAACTGTGACTGTCTCTCGTATCTGATAATCTGTCGATGGTAGGCAACATTGTCATCATATCCAGCAGCGTGGCTTGTACCGATTGTCGAGAATGCTTCGAGATGAACATCTCCATCATCCCAAAACTCTGCATTAACTGCCCATCTGTCTCCGACAAAGTATTGTTCAACGAGTTCTTTGAGTCGATTAAGCTCCGCTTCTGTGGGTCGGCCAACGCTTTTCATACTGGTTCCTCCGAATCGTGCTCAATTACATTTAGATTCGGGAACTCTTCCTGTAATTCTTCGCTTGGATAATAAACAGCGAGGTCATCTTCGTCAATACCAGAAGCATTCTTGTCGGCAAGGTGGAGCAACCACTGTCGTTCATTCTGTGGCATCATCCCTTCACCCCAACTACCCATATGGCTATGGATTAAGAGATAAATCTCATTTGGGCAATCGCCAATGTGTCTAGCAACTTCTGCCGCAATCACATCGTGGTCATTTACAGTATGCTCATTCCCCGAGGACGGCCACCCATATTTCATCATATCGTGTAAGAGCGCCGCTGCCTTGCCTGCCTCTCGCTCCCATTCAGAAATATTGTGTGCCTCAAGATATGACTCGGACAAGTTACAGTATGCGGCAAAGACTCGTTTCGTATGCAACCAGTTACCGTGCTTACCTCTTTCATCAGGCGAATGATACTTTCCGCTACTCGAAGTAGCGCGCTCCCAAAAATATGGAGGTGCTCCGTTAACAAATGTTTTGACCACGCACTCGCGCAAATCTTCGTCGTAGATTGCATCAACTTCTGGCAATCGACGGACCAACTCTTCTTCAGAATGAAGGTCGTTTTTGACCCGATTGATACGCTTCGCTTTCTCGACGTGCATACCAATCACTTCGGCCCAACACTACTTATAGGTTTTGGCCACGACCTTCTTTCAGCGCTTGCCTTGCTAAATCATGAGCCTCGGTGTTTGACTCTCGACAAACATGATAGATATCCCAATCGGCAAATTTATCTAACAACCAGTGGGCTGACTGCCGATACTTCTCCCAATCGTCACGAGCCTCTGGACCGCCGCACACTTTGCGCACAAGCGGTTTGCAGTCAGTGTAAATTTCACACCCTTCGTTAACAGAAAACTGCTGTGAGGCGACTCTCACGGCTTCTACAAGTGCGTGGAACTCAGCCTCCATCGAGGTGTAATGACCTTGCATAAACTTCTTACCAGTAAGCGTATTATCGTTATTATGAATAGTGTACCCAATCCCCGAAACGTGTTCATCTCTCGATGCGTCAGTATGTATGACTACGGGTTGATTGAAAGCCATTATAAATTAAAAAGTAGAAAAGTCAAGGAAAGGGAGAGAGAGCATACACACAAGACAAAAATGATGATATGGTATCGGTTTTGCGTTCTGTAGTTTGTGAGAGGTCGTCAATGCCTTGTGTGCAGTTAGAATATTATTCTGCTACTACTTAAATCTTTTGGTTGTAATTATGGTTCGTGTTCTTCGACGCCATCTGGAGCATCAAGACTCATCGTGATAGCAGGTAGCCCGCTAATTGTGTCAGCACCAACAGATGATTGAAGTCTGTACTCGACAGCCGTTTCTTCACCAATGTATTGATATGCTATCCAATCATCTTCTACCGCTTCTTTCAGTGCATACCACTTCCAGCCAGCAGTAGACTCTACTTTGATTACTGACTCTCGCCCCTCAGACAAGCGGCGGAAGACGTGTGTGGCAGTTGTGCTATCATTATGGTCACACGTTTCGTCAGATGACGACAAGTATTCTCCACACTTGTCGCAACGCGCAGTGGCTGTAAAGCTGAATCCCATTGGTTGCTACTTTTTATTATAGACCGTCACCGTTCCATCCGAGCCAGATGAACAAATCATCAGCCAACCGCTGTGCCTTTGCTTCATTTCCGTTCTTTTTCGCTTTCTTGATAGCTTTCAACTGTTGTTTGATATACTGTTCATCTGGATTATTGTTTAGGTTATCCCGCCTATCTCGGACCATGAATGTGTGATAATATAGGTAGTGAAATGACTCTCCTTACACTGTCTCTACTTACAGGTCAACGTCGTCAGCAACCTCGACAGTATAGCCAGCAAACTGAAGGAAGTCTGCGGCCTCGGCAAACGAGTTTGCATCAATCGTCCACGCTCCATTTCCACCAAGCGCGTCAGGGTCCCACCCAATGTGAGTCGAGAACTTGTCTGAGAAGCCGTACTTCTCATATGCCTCGAACACCTGAAACAACTCAGAGGTCTTCGTGTTCGTCCCACGAGCCTCGGCCTTCTCCCGAAGCGAGCCGTATTCATTGACCTCAGCCTCATACTCTTGCCACGGAAGATGCTTGAGAATGTGTCGAGCCTCATACGGCGACTCAAGCACAACTTTCTCTTGGAAATCTCCCTCGTAAACCTCAACTGCTCGGATAGTGTCTTCGCTCATTACAATCAACTATTGGCGGTGTTTGTACTTAAAGGTTTCGCCACTACGTTGAGATAGTAGAGAGATAATCATCTTAGAAACGTTGTCGATTGTTGAATATGTATCCCCATACTTTTTCTCTGCACATTTCATCTGTGACCCTGAATCTCTTACCGAATTTCTTGGACTTCTTGTAAAACTTCTTAAACTGCTTAGACTGTTGGCAACACTATTGTCATTCATTGCTCTATTTTTCATCCCATCTTTCAGGTCTAACACGAATAGCAACACCATCTGATCAGGTACTGTTTTGTCGCTCATTGTACAAATTTGAAGTCTCTATCTTCGTATACTGCAAGACGCTCACCTATCTCTACACCAGTGACAAACTTGCCGCCATAGTCTTCTTTTAATTCTTTAACCTTGTTTCCTGACTCGTCCCAGTTCCGTAACGCTGCTGTGATCCCTTCAAACAACTGAAACACATCATTACCGTAATGCTGTTTTCCTTTCTCACTGCTTGGTAACGGTTGGTTTACGTCAATCGTGAACGCATCTCTGTTCATCGCAGAAACCCTCGTGTATATTCCTATCTCTATGTCTAACATAAGTTGTCGGGCATCATCTGGTTTAAGTTCAGATTCATTAGTAACAGTTGAGTCTCTGTGTTTCATGTATAAGAGTACGGACGACAGTTATATAAAGCTTACGCTAATCGGCCAGTAGATAAGAAAAAGAATAAAATAAATACTTAGAAGTTTCGCTCTTCTTCGTACAGAATGGTGCCACTTGGTTCGTGTACGATTCGGACAGTAGCATCACCGCTCACACTTAGACTGCTCACATCAGAGCTTCGTGTTTGACCAGACTTCCACTCACCAGTTGAAATATCTCCAGACCTGTCTCCATCAACGTAGACAACGATATCGTCTCCGTCAATTGGACCGCCAGCCTGCTTTAATATTTCAATCTCGGACGTATCACTTTCCTCAATTTCAAAAGATGCTTGTGGCGAAGAATCATTTAAGTCATTTACCACCCCAAAAGCATACATAGAAGCAACTGTTGCCAAAATAACTGTCACACCAACCATAAGTACGACACCAATTACCGAACTTACTGCTCTTTCATCTCTGTCAAATAGCTTTCGCATTACGATAATAGATACGGGCTACTACTATATAAAACTTGCGCTAGTCAGCTAATAAATAAAAAAGAGGGTTTCGCTGTCTAGTACATCGAATCCAGTGCCCGAGTAACGCTGTTCGGGACTGGAGCCTTACTGTTGGCACGAGATGGGGACGGCGCTCCGTCAACACCAGTGCGAGCAGCTTCGTTAAGGGAGCAGTGGCAAACACTGTTAAATTCCATCTGTGCAGCCTCCTCGTCACTCATATCAAAGGAATCGCCACCCTGATGCTTCGTCGTGTCGTGGTTGTGGACAAGGCCACACTGCTCGTGAACACACTTGAAGCCAGTCACGTCCATCGAGTCGGCCATCTCATCGAGGGCAGACTGAAGCTCTGCACCTCCCTCAACACCGCGCTCGCGCTTGACCGAGACATCAATCTCGGGCGACTGCGTGTCTTTCTGAATCTGTTCAAGGTCAGTCCGCTGGATTTGCTCACTCATAGTCGTCTTCAACCTCATTTCTGTATAGGGACTATCCCTACTTAAATCTTTCGGTGGCTCGAACTCTCGCCACACACGTACACTATCTTGTAATACTTTCTTCGCCTGCGCGTAACGATTCGTTCAGGTATTCTTGGAAGTTTTGTCCATCAACTGTCACATTGTGGAGGTCATCCAAGATTGTGATAACCGTACCGTCTTTGACAAGCATTGCAATATTGTGGGAGGGCACGACTCGTGCTTTATCATAACTGTGGTATTTTACCTCACACTCGACACCAGACTCCCACAATTCTGTCATCGACTTGTCAAACTCACGGGCACGCTGCATTAATCTTAGCTCAGCGTGCATGGAACCAAATGTATCTTCAATCATATAACGAAACAGGCAATTTGGGGCCAAATATGTCTCTGTCAAGATTGTTGAGCAGTTCTGGTCTAATTTCAGATGCTGTCTCTTCTGTTATATTACACATTTCTTGCATTTCTGTCACAGTCTCTTCAACACTTTCACTTCGAGTTTGCGCTCCTGTCCCTAAATCTAGTAGAAACAGTTTTGCCTCAGATTCATTCATCTCTTTGCTTATTTATTTCACTTTTGAATTTGAGTATAAGACCTAACTTCAGCCATATATACGCATCTTCAGATGTCAGTGTTACATTTTCTCCATCAAAAGTTTGGTCTGTCACTGTATATGCCACAGTATGGTCACCAATACTACCAACAGAGATATCATATTTGTCTAATTTTCTATCGAATGTTTTGTAAAGCTTATCTGTTCTTTCAGATATCGACTCTATCTCAGACCACTGGCTTACGTCAGTCATAGGCTGAAGTTGTCCAAATCTGCATCATTCTCAGACGAGTCATCTATCTCGGTCGTATCAGTCTCTGGCTCACCAGTGCGCCAATCAACGTCTGCATACTGGTCAACATTGAGCCAGAACTCTCTGTCAGGGTGATAGTGTCGCCGGTCGAGCAACCAATTCACCTTTCCAAGAAACAGCATCTCTCGCTCTGTTAACTTGTACACGTCTCCGTTGATTGCTATTTGAACTGGCTCAATGTCTCTGTTGAGGCTGAGTTGCACAAACTCATACGAACTGTCAGTCTCTACTACACCACTCCCCGAACGACGGACATCTTTCTCATCAGGATTGTCAGTCGCTGCATACATTGAAGCTGTCCAATCGACCAAGAAGAACGAGTCAATCAACCAACCGGAAGGCGTGCGCTCAATCCTGTCAGCACTGTCAAATGTTCCGATAAGTGCATTGACAACTTCTCGCCGCACCTGTGAAGACATAATCTGTTCAAACAGGCTCACAATCGGCTCAAGGTTACTGTTGATAGTTGCATCCTTGATTGCATTCAATGCTTTCTCAGAGTGTTCTGGCGTTGTTTCAACGGTGTTATCACCGACTCGAAGGACATAGCAGTACTCGTTGGAGGTTGGAGCAACCATCACAGTCGGGTCATCTTCAGACAAGACAATCGCTGTATCACCCTGTAAGAACTCGTACATCCCGCCCTCGAACGGAAGATCGTCAGCCGGGTCGTGCAACAGAATGTTCTCTGCTGTTGCTTTCACAAGTTCCGGCTGGCCGTCTTCAGCGATGATAGTAAACTGCTGTATCTCACCAGTCTCACGATCACGACTGACATCGATTACGTTGTCTTCCATATTCATTCAAAGGAGAGGAAGCTACTTAACTGTTTCGACTACCGCTCAACTACTCCCACCGAGCTTCCGGCGTTTGACTGAACGGCTTCATTCCAGCATCGTGCAATTTTCCCATCGTCTCAACCAACTCGTATCCGCCGTCATCGAGCGATATTCGGTAACTTGCTGAATCAAGACTCTGTAACTCTGTTGCGTTAAAGTCCCAGTCTGGCAACCTTGCACGAGCGTACAGTTTGTAGTCAGACGAGATGCTTTTACTGTTAATCACATCTCGTGGCGAACTGGTTCCGTACAGTACGGTCACTTCTGGTTGCATTTCACGGACTGCTGGCCGCAGCCAGAACAGTGTCTCTTTCGTGATCGGAGTGTACAGCATCTCATCAGGATGCGGCAAGCTCACGCTTGAGTATGTATGTTTATTCACATATTCTGGCAGTATTTCTGGCACATTTTCGATAACCGTACTCTTATTGAATCGACGCTTCGTGTCTTCTGGAACAACGTGTAGCACGAGCCGTTCAGGTGAGTCAATCGCATCACACGTAACCTGACCAACATTTGAGTTGATGGTATGCGACCACGACTGTTCCAAGTAGTCTTCAATGTGCCACACTTCATCACACTGGTTTAAATACTCGAACGTGCCCTTGTTACAGTTTGCGATAGCCACACTCCCGCCATCGCTCCACCTACTGCCTGCAACCCACCAGTGGTCTGACATATTCAGGTCAGTGGTCGTCGGGAATAGAACAAGCATCTGAACATTTGAATCAAGCTTGCCGTTATCATCGAACTCTTCTGTTATTTTCTTCGATTTGTATTTCTTTCTTTGAGAGTGAGCCGAACCTCGCGCAACATTTAGTACCTCATCGGTCGGGGCAGTTCGTGTGCGGCGACTCTTGCTTGATGAAGTGTTGGTGTCATTTGTGACAGAATCTGCCATCGAGCCTGACGCAACTGTATCAAGCACCTCATCTGATAGACGGTGGCCTAACTCTGCTCGAATCTTATTCTTTCCGTGTGGCAGAGACTTGAGCTTTTTCCACCCAAACATCTTTTCCCATCTGTCATAATCATCAACGACAATTACAGTATTATTCTCATTTAAGTCGTGGGCGATACGTACCTTCGTGGCTGACGTGAGCGTCTTTGCCATATACACAGTGCCGCCCTCACTGTTGAGAACAATGTCAGGAATATACACATCGTCTCGGTTATTCTTTGACGTGTATTGTGAGACATCTCCCTCACGACTGACAAGTGAATTAGACAGCTTTCTGTCCATCACCTGCATCACTCGTCCGAGGTCAGGCTCTTTTGTTTCACCCGACTTATTGATATACTCTCCGGCGAATAGTGTGGAATAGTCTTCAACTTCGGTAAGCTCAGCAGACTTCATCGCATTGATGAGCTTTACTGGGTCGATTGCACTATCAATTCTGTCAATGACATTTGCCGTCTCATCATCAACAGTGATGCCATACGTTTGCTCGATGGGAGCGACGAGCGTATTATACCTGCTCTTTTTAGTGCTTGAAATCTCTTCCACTCCTTTCGTTATGTATTCGAGCGGGTCGCCAGAGGAATACGTCTCAGTCTTTGCCATACTCATGAAAAGGGCAGCTATTGTAATAAGTGTTGTGCTTCGACTCTTAGCACATACGTAAGCTACTCCATTCCTTCAGTAGTGATGACCAAATCCTCGGGGTCTAACGACATTATCGTGTCAAGGCTGTCATCAGATTCTTCAATCCGACTGTAAATCTCGTGGACCTTTTCGTCAAACTGCTCACCGAACTGCCCACCGACATACTTCCAGAACGTTGTATGCTCTTGTAAGCGGTCACGGTCGCTCGTCGGCTGCGGCAAGCAGAGGTCACCCTCACCTGTCTCAACGTCATAGCTCTCAAGTTCGTCTTCAGGGACATACATCTCAGCACGCCCTTCGTCAAGCAAACTCCATCGCTCTTCTGACACAACACTCCGGCCATCGTGTGGGCCGATGAGAACAACTGTCTCCCCCGGTTCATCACTATCAGTCAAGTCAGACGTGCCAATGTACTGATGCGTTGCAGGCAACGGCTGCGCAGAGTCGAGAATCTCATCTTTGACAACCATCGAGCCAGCGTTCGGTCCAGACTTGACGTACTGTCCCACAACGTCATTGTTGCTGAGAAGCTCTTCCGTAATGTAATCAGAGCGAGCTTCCTTCAGCATCGACCGATACTGAGAGCGTGGCGTTGGCATCAGCCCCTCGTTCCCATTGCTCGACTCGATAACCTTTCCAGATTCATCGAGAAGGCGAATATCAAATGGGAAGGGTGCGCCGTGCTTACTCGGCTCATACTTGCCATCATTTCGGTCAATATCCATCGACAGCAGCAGTGTGCGGGCCTCGGCATCAGGTGAGGAGTATGCCTCGAACGCTCCTTCCTGTTTCGCCATCAGACAGATTCTGTCTTCAGTGTACGACTCATAGAGCTTCTTGTCACCGTAATCCTCTTGGAAAGAGACGGCACCATTCTCACCAATCTCCTCATAGCGAACCGGCACCCGCATCCACTCGGCATACTGCTCGATTGCATCACGAATCGGGAAATCATCCTGTGGCGTCATCTGGAACTTCGTCCCATACTGGTCTTCGGGGAGACTGCCACGGATTGGCTCAACACCTGACAGACTAATATAGTACGATGCGTTATCATCATTAATCCGAGAGTGTGTAGTCATCAACACAGCGTTATCAAGACCAACGACTTTTACAAACGAGAGCACACCCTGACCGTACTGACCAGAGTACTTACCATCGTCTTGACCAGTAGTTCGACCAACCTGCCTGAACACCTGATCAACAGTGTTGGCACTCATACCAACACCATTATCCTGAATGGTTACCCGATCTTCCTTTTTGTTCCAAGTGACCTCAATTTTTGGCTGATAAGAGTCTCCGATAATCATCTCACCATCAGTAAGATTCGTGTTACCAGTATCAGAGTACTCTTGTGCCCGAAGGCACGCAGTCTCCGCATTAGCGAGGTACTCTCGGATGGTTGCTTGCCACGACTCGTACAAGTCGTCAGCCACTCGGCGGATGAGTGCGCGCATATCTCCCTCGAATGCGGCGGGGGAGTCACCGAATGGATGGTCATCTCCGGCTGCGTCGATATTTCTGTGCTGTACCGAATGGTTTCCTTCTTGGTAGTTGACCTTGGACTCGTTTTCGCTCATTGTGTTAGTGTAAAGGTGTGCTATTGTAATAAGTGTTTCGGAGTACTACTCTTCTCGAAGTGAGCTATGCTTCGTCTGTGTGAAGGGTCGTTTCTCTTCAACACTGCTCGCAAATCTGTTCACCTCTTCTGTAAGCGGCTCTGTGAACCCACCATACCCATCGAAGGCACTGTGGAAAAATACAAGCACAGTACTCTCTTGGGATTTGAGACTGTTGTCAGATGATGCACCCACGCGCCACCTGTCTGTCATTGCACCAATCTTTGTAACAAGCACTTCTCCGTAAGAGTCGTGCTCATACACCACGTTCGACTCGATTGTTTCTTCCATTGTAATCACCAAACCGCCATGAATAATATAGAAATCCTCCCGTGAGGGGTGGCCCTCTCCTTCCAATCCTTGTATTAGTTCATGCGCGCTACCCACTTAAAGCTATCGGTTACCGTATTCGCTTACGGAAGCGCGCATTCGTTGTATCATCATTATACATTTCACTCGCGTGGTCGTCACAGTAGCACACCCACTCCCGAGGATTTGAATACCGTAATGCAACGTTGGGCATCTTCGTGCAAGTCTTGTATTCACACTCGTCTGGAGCCTCGTCACGGGTTGGCATATTCGTCTGCTTCTCACCGAATTTGCTCATTGTTATACGTTCCACCTATCTCCAACAGCTTCTCCGTTAAACCAGTCTTCTCCCTTCCGCTTCTTTGAGCCGGACGGACCCTTACTCTGCGCAGTGTCGGTGTCACTACTGTCAGAATCGGCAGATACCTCTCGAATCTTTTCAGAATCATACATTTGTGCGAGGCTCTCGAAATGGTCGTGTGAGTCTTCTTTCTCTCTCACAGGACGGGGCTGGTCTGCTCGTGCCTGCACGTTCCACTCAACCCAGTTCGACATTGGCATAATTGCTTCACCAGTATCCCACGTGTGAGTAATGTCAGGATGGTCAGGGACCCACATCACAAGTGAAGACTCGTCCAACTCTTCCGGCTTTTGTGGAACTTTATCAATGTCTTCACCCTCAGGAGAAGGGACCTCTTCAAACTCTTGTGGAGTCATCTCAAAATGAGTACGGTCCTTCTCTTCTGACCCATCAGCGTCCTGCACTCCGTCAAACGCATCAGTGGTCTGCTCTTCCATCTCAAGCGTGTCAAGACGGTCCCACGGAACTTTTCGCCCAACAGTCTCAATCACAAGAATCGGGTCACCAACTTCGTGAATCTCGCTCTCTTCTGCGTCAGAGTCAGTTGCGACCTTCCACCAGCAAGAGAACTGCTCATTGCCGTCATACTCAAGCTTTGCCCGTCGCTCGATATTTTCACGCCACTCGTCGGACATTTCGTACACTGCTCCATTGAGAGTCACACTGTACTCAACTGTTTCTTCGGCTGAGTCGTAGTCACGCGAACTCGAAGTATCTTCGCTCATCGTGTTTCATGAAAGGAGCGGTATACAGATAAAGGTTACGACTCGAACGAGTCGAGAGCGTGCTGCATATTGTCAACACCCTCGCGCCGAGACTGCTCTTCAACAACAATCTCAAACGAGCTAAATCGATACTTGCACGGCCTAATCTCAGATACACTCAACGATACTGTCATATCAGCAGACAATCGGCGGATAGTGTTCTTAATATCATCAGTGTTTACTGATTCTTCAAACAGCAGCGTATACTGGATACGATTGTTATTCACATCTGTTAGTACTTCTGATGCGGTCGTGTCACACTTGAGCCGAGTTTTAATGTATTGCTTGGTTTCCATTTGTTGTTATGTATTGATTACGGTTCCTTATGAATGTACTGGTCGTACTTTCGCTCACGGATTGAGCCAGTCGGTACTTGAATTGTCACTGATTCTGCACCAGTTGCTTCAGCGAGCTTTTGCGAAACCTCTGGCGGAACGTCTATCTCTGGAACCTCACGAGTCTCTGTCCAGATGATATGCCTCGTCTGTCGCCAGTTTCGTTTCTCTATCTTTGCAGTATCAGGTGTTCGCTTCTCGGTATACTCGTGAAACATCCACTTGTCCCACTCGTCAGCATAGCTAAAGCGATATTCTTTGTGAACAATTTCATCATCTTCGTTTGAGCGCGTCTCAAACTCTAACGACAACGTTGTTGCTGTTACAGACTCGTCCGATGACTGCAATCCTTCAAGCTCGGTTAGCATTGCACAACTACTACGTATCGTTACTCTTTGTTAAATGCTTCGAACTCTAGCGATGCATTGAATTGAATAAGAGCGCCGCCGCCAATCTTCCCGAAATTGCTGTCTGCACTCACAAGCCCAAGATATTGCTCCAGTTGTGCTTCGCCGCTTGACGAACCAGCTTTTAGCTCGACAATAGTTACGGTTCCGTCATCTTCTACAATAAATAGGTCGGGCCTGCGACGACCCACGGGCGCTCCCTTATACATAACAGGAATCGTGCCCTCTGAGTGAAATGCAACGCCTCGCTCTGACAACTCTCGTTCTAACGCCCTGTGATAAATGCTCTCACTGAAGCCAGCGCCAAGCTCATTGTGAACAGCCTCAGCCGCTTCTTTGAGTTGATTACTCATATTTCATGTACGGCTGCTACACGTATAAGTGTTACGGTAGTCTATCTTTCGCAGCAGGTGTTTCAAAGACAAGTCTAAAGACAATCGCACAAATACACTTAAACTCTAAATGTTTCTTTTCTGTAAACATTCGTAGGTCCGGCTCATTTGGAGGAGTGCTCAATTTTGTTGTTCCATCTTCGAACCTCTTGTACTCAATTTGTACATATCCAAATCTGTCTGTCTCAAAAGAACAAATAATAGTACGTTTGTCCATATGTAGAGGACCTTGAGTCAAGCTTGCATCTTCAATTCTGTGAAACGGAGTGCTATCGCTCATATCCACAAGTTGTATTTGCATTCACTTAACTGTTTTCTCTATACACAGTCGAAAGTACTATAACGAGTGCGCGCGTATACGTGTAATATAATGGGAATCCATAAATTAACAGATGAAATTGAGTACCTGAGATTTGATGAAATGCCCTTAGACCGTGGACTTCACTTTCACTTCAAACGTAAGGCCGCTGTTGGAACATCAGTAGCTACTGGCGCACGAATTGTTTGGACCTGTGATGCAGTCGGTGTCTCTAATGAGCCGTTTATTGTAATATTGTCTACTGAGAGAAAAGATGGAAGAATATGGGCTAACCGACAGAAAACGTTTTACGAGTTTGATTTTCTTGAAGCGTGGGCATGGCTTGAAGAAAATACAACGTAACACTTATTACAGTACAGTCCCAACTGATTAGTATGAATCAAATAGACTATAGCGGCTCGGGCGAGTTGTATGTCGCTGGCATTAGAGCCTCGCGGGAGGCAGACAAGAGCCACCTCGACCGAGTGATTACGGTTTGCCAAGAAAGTGTCTCTGATAATATTTCAAGTGAGCAAGAATACAACTTCTTTTGTATGTCAGATGGCCCGAGCAACTACTATGGTGGTGATAGTTCATATGAGATGTTTGAAGAAGCTGCAACAGTATTGTTTGAGTCGCTCAATAATGATGAGAGCGTTTTGATTCATTGTCATATGGGACAATCACGTTCTGTCTCTGTCGCAACTGCTGCGCTTGGTCGATTACT
>CAZVCA010000025.1:0-19953 GCA_964626045.1 uncultured Halobacteriales archaeon
ACGGCGTTCTCGAAGTTCCCGTTGTCGAAGGCCGAAATCGCGTTCTCGATCCGCTCGGTGGCCTCCTCGACGTTCACGCCGGCGGACTGGGCGTCGTCGATGGCTGCCTGCGCGTCCTCAATCGCGGTCCGGGCTGCTTGACTGTCCTCGGTGTAGGGCCGAATCTCCGCGGTCTGCAGGTCGTTTTCGGTGCCCCCCTCCTGGGTCTCGCTGAAGTCGGCGAGAGTCAGCGACTGGGCCGGTTCGTAGGTCCAGTCTTCCCACTCGGGGACCGTACCCTGGAGGCGAACCGTCACTTCGGCCACGTCGTCGCTTTTCGCGATCGTGTGGCTGAACGACTGGGCGTTGTACTGCTGCTGGTTCAGCTGTGTCTCCCCGACGTCGTAGGTCGTGACTGTCCAGGTGACCGACTCGAGCTGGGTCTCGCCAGCGAGGTTCCACTGATCGTAGTTCGTGTAGAGTTCCTCGACGGTGTAGGTCACGTCGACGGTCGAACCGACCTCGGCGTCGGCGGGCGCGTCGGTGGTCGTGACGCTGACCGCCCCTGCGGTGCCAGCCGCGACGACCGCGAGGAGAACGACGACGATGGCGAGTTTAGAAAAGTGGCTCGAGTTCATCGTCCTCGTCTTCGACCAAGTCCTGTAAGGCCGCTTCGCTTTCTTCGCGGATGTCGTCGATGTTCTCCTGGGCTTCGACGGCTTTGCCCTGAAGTTCCTTGATGCGGGGGACGTTCGTCACGCCGGAGAGCAGCGTCACTGCAGCCACCTGCCCGGAGTCGTTGACGGGGTAATCCCCGCCCCGAACTTCCATCGAGCCAGTCTGCTCTTCGAGCCATTTCCGCCCGCGTTCGATGCCCTTGCGATTGAGATAGCTCGTGGGCCCCGCGACGACCAAAAGCGCCCGTTCCGTGCCCTCGATCTCACAGGGGAGCGTGAGCCGACCCAGCGCCGCCTTGCGAACCAGACTCGTGATCCGGTTGGTCGTGTTTGCCGTATCCTCGGTCTCCGAACCGCCCGAGCCGCGGAGCTTCGACAGTAAGCCGCCGGAATTCTGTGGTTCGACGGACTCGGAGGCATAGCCGACCGTCGAAACGCCGCCTCCGGCGAGCGTGTTGATGATCTCGCTCGAGTCGACGACACTCTCCCCCACGTCGGCGCTGCTTTCGACCTCACCGGCGCCAAAGAGGATACCAAAGCGGGTGACGATCTCCTCGTTGATCTCGTCGTACCCGCCCTGAATGGACTCCCCGGACTTGCGCCAGGCGTCGTTGTCGAAGACGAGCAGGTTGTCGACCTCGCTGACGAAGGTCTGGAAGGAACGGGCCGCGTTCAGCGTGTAGATGCCGCCCTCGTCTTTCCCCGGGAGCACGCCGATCCCGTACACCGGCTCGGTGTAGATGCGCTTGAGGTGCTTTGCGAGCACCGGTGCGCCCCCGCTGCCGGTCCCGCCGCCCAGGGCGGCGATGATGAGAAAGGCGTCCACCTCGTGGACCGGGATGTTGTCGATCGCTCCCTGTATCTCGTCGATGTCTTCCTCGGCGATCTCCGCGCCGAGTTCGTTGTCCGCCCCCACGCCGTGTCCCTTGACCCGGGACTGCCCGATCAGTACCCGGTTGTCCTCCGGGACGTTTTCCATGCCCATGAGATCAGCTTTCGCGGTGTTCACCGCGATAGCGGAGCGGACGATCCCCGAGCCCGTTCGTTGGTCGTACTCGAGGAACTTATCGAGTATTTTGCCGCCCGCCTGGCCGATCCCGATCATTGCGAGTTTCATGCTGCAGTGTACTCTGCGTTAAAACAGGGGACAGGGCGGCCATAAGGCTTGTGTTGGAAAGCCGTGTGACGGGCGGCAGACGACGGTTTCTCGCCGATTCCCACTTTTGTCGATCCGGCGATCACGGCCCGGTCAATCAGCCGCGATGTAGTCGGCGAACGTCCGCAAGTCCTCGGCGGCTACCCCAAAGGCTTCGACGTCGTTTGTTTCGGTCGTATTGTCAAAGCGCAGCGACCGGTACTGATCCGGCCCGAACGGCACGAAGGGAAGGGGATCCGCGAGTTGCATCCCGATCCGGGTAAGGGACATCGGGATCGGGAGCACGGAGAGGGATTTGCCCTCGGCCCGGTACACGAGTGTGGCGATATCAGCGAGCGTGAGCGTCTCCGGCCCACCGATGTCGTAGGCCGCCCCGCGATGGGACTCGTCCGCGACCGCCGCCGCGAGCATCGGCGCCAGGTCCCCGATCCAGATCGGCTGAAACCGGGTGGAGCCCCCCGACGGGAGCGCGGTGACGTAGGGAGTCGTGAGTTGCCGCGTGAAGTGAACGAACTCTCCGCCGTCCCCGAAGATGACGGAGGGCCGGACGATCGTCCAATCGAGGTCTGACTCCCGGACGGCGGTCTCCGCCCGGCCTTTGGCCCTGATGTACGCGGTCGACCCGTCCGGGTCAGCCCCGAGCGCGCTCATCTGCACGATGGCGGACACGTCCGCGTCTTCGGCAGCGTCGAGGACGTTTCGGGTCCCCTGGAGGTGGACTCGTTCGTGCATCCGGTCACCGCCCTTCGGTTTGAAAAGCGGCGAGAGCGCGACGAGGTTGACGACGGCGTCCTGACCCGCCATCGGATCAGCGAGTGTCTCGGGTTCCGTGACGTCGCCGGTCACGACCTCGACGTCACTCGGGAGCCCCGATCGATCGGGCGAGCGTGACAGCGCGGTGACCGTGTGCCCACGGTCGACCAGTTCGTGGCAGAGATGTGTCCCGACGAAGCCGGTGCCGCCGGTAACGAGTACGTCCATGCAGGACTATTGGCCCGCAATCGGGATAACAGTTGGCGCGAACCCCTGTCTTGCCGGTTCGATGCGTCGAGCGGGCCGAGTGGAGCGGTCGCCCTTCGTCAGAAAGTGACGGGGCTACCTACTCACTCATTGACATGTAGGTCTTCGTCTCCAGGACGCCGTCGATGGCCTGGATCTCGTCGGAGGTCGCGTCGAGGACGTCATAGACGGTCTCACCCGTCACTTCGGCGATGATGTCGTACTCCCCGGCCACCACGTGGGCCTCCTCGACGGTCTCGATCGTTTCGAGGGCCTCGCGAACGTCCTGTGGCGTGCCGGCTTCCGTCCGAACCATGACGAAGGCTTGAACCATACCCGTTCCTCGGTCCGGATCGACAAAAAGTGTCCCCCCTGCGATCGCCGCTGCGGGCCGAAACCTCATTACCGAACGCGTCCCATGGTTCGGTATGGTCGTCGCATACGCACTCGTCGAGGCGGAAACGGGCGGGACCGAGGATTTAGTGGCCGACGTCGAGGCTATCGACGGAGTCGAGGAGGCACACCTCGTGGCCGGTGACGTCGATCTGATCGCCCATATCGAGGTCGACGGGCCCGGCGAAGCCTCGACGGTCATCAATCGCCAGATCGCGAAACTCGAGGCCGTCACCGACACGGAGACCTACATGAGTATGGACGGGTGACTGCCGTGGCTCGAACCGACGGGGTCGGGTCGATCGACCGCAGGCCCATTCACCGGCCGATCATCAGGTCCACTCACCGGCGGATCACCCAACAGAATCCGGACAGATGACCGCGGATCCGACTGATACCCTTCGCGGGGCGGCGGGCTTTCACGAACAGGCAGACGGCGCCTTCGTCATCGAGGACCTGGACTTCGAGGGGGCCGTGACGGTCGAAGACGACCGTGTCAGACTCGAGCAGACCCTCCCGATGCTCGATGCCGTCGTAATCGGAGAAACCGTCGCCCCTGTCGTCGAGGAGGGGTGGGCGGAAACCTTCGAGCGGCGGGCGAGAGACGTCACGAACCTCGAATCAGTTCCACGGACGGACCTCTCCATCGAACTCGGGGAGGAAGCGATCACCGTGAGGATGTCCTTCGACGCCGAAACCGTCGATCCCGAGGGCGTGAGCCACGCCGCGAACTTCGTCGAAGGTGTCTGGGTCGAAGGGATTATTCCGGGCTACCCATACGACGAACAGGTGCAGGGGATCCGCGACCGGGCCGCCGATACTGGCGGGACGGGTTGAGGCAACCCTTCCCCCAACCCCCAGCCGGATTATCTGACGATGGTAACCGGGATCGGCGAGCGCCGGACGACTGATTCGGCGACACTCCCCAGGAGGATGCGGGTCATCCCCGACCGGCCATGACTGCCCATGACCACGTGGTCCACGTCGGTGTCCTCGATGTAGGACACGATGGTGCGTGAGGGACGCCCCACCTCGGTGACGGTTTCGACCTCGAAGCCCGCCAGTTGGTCCTCCGCCTCGGCAAAGAGGGATTGGGCCTCCTCCTTGCGGTTCTCGTACCATTCCTCGGAGTACCCGGGCATCGTCGCCGCCGCGCTGTAGCCGGCCTCGACTGGATCGATGACGTGTAACAGGACGACCCGGTCCGGTTCGAGCGTCTCGGCCGCGTATTCAACGGCCGTCGTCGACTGCGCGGAGCCGTCGATGGGCACCAGTACGGTCATGTGGTACTATTGGGCGGGCCCGACCAAATAGCTACGGAACGCGGTTTGAAACCGATGAGCCACGAACTATGACCTCGGAACCGATTAGCGACGGAACGGGCTTCGAACCGGTTACTCGCGGCCGTGGCGGGTCAGACAGGCCGGGAGGCCCACCACTTCGACCGGTTTCGAGTTGTCCGGCGAATACACCGCCATACTCCCCCGTTGCATGTCCGTGACCCGCGATTCGAGGGCTGTCGGGAGGTTCAGGCTCGACACGGCGTCCTCGTCGCCGAGCGTCAGGGCGATCCGCGTGTTGAGCTGTTTGAACACCGGGTCGGCGATGTCCTGTGGGTCCTGGGTGATGAGAAAGAGCCCGAGCCGTTCCTTCCGCCCCTGTTTTGCCGCCTCGGTGAACTTCCCGATGACCTGTCTGGCCTGCACGGTATCGGCATCGGCAAGGAAGTCATGGGCCTCGTCCATTCCGACGATCAGCGGCGTCTCCTTGATCCGGTCGAATTGGGGGTCACTCGAGAGTTTCTGGTCGATCAGGAGACTCGACAGCGCGAGGACCACCATCTCGGCCGCCCGCGTCGAGGACAGGTGATAGGTCGGGACAACCGAGAGCCGACCCGGTCGGACGAACTCGTGGACGAGGTCCGTGATCGGCCTGGCGTCCTGATCGAAGACGCCGCCTGGCACCGCTCTGACCCGCCGTTTGACCGCGTCGAAGGTCTTTTCGTGGACGTGCCCGGTTTCGTCGAGTTCCTGGCGAAGGGCGGGATCCTCCAGGAACTCCCGGAACGCCGCGTAGGTTACCTCGCCGCTTCGCTCGGCGAAAAAGCGATCCAGCAGCAGATCCAGGGCGTTGTACTGGTTGTCGTTGAGTTTGCCCCCGGCGAGCAGCCATCGATTCGAGCGAACCATCGAGAACGGAATCGTGAAAGGCTGCTGTTCCGCCCGATGGTGGCCCCCGCTGTACCTCGCAGATCCGACCTTCGGCACGAACGCGACGGTGTCCTCGTGGCCGCCTGACGCGACTCCCTGGGCGTCGAGGCGACGGCCGAGCTCATCGTTCAGGTCGGGGTTGTCGTCGTGCATCTGGGCGTACTCGTCCTGCGGGTCGAACTGGACGACCGCCGCTCGCGGGGTTCGGTTGCTGCCCGGTTCGATCGCGTACCGCCGATCCTCGGCGAGGTACTGGCGGAGGACGTTTTTCGCCGTGTGAGTCTTCCCCGAGCCGGTCCCACCCGCGATCAGCACGTGCCGGAAGATGAGTGGGTCCGCACCAGTATCCCCATCCTCCAACCGGTAGCCGACGCGGGACGGGGTCGCCTGGGTTTCGATCGGTTCGCCGCCGACGGCCAGATGCCCGAGGAAGGCCCCCGATTCGGGCAGATCCAGCCCCGTCTGGATCTTTGCCCGGTCGCTCGCGTGCCGAACGACGGTTTCGGGTTTCGGTACCCGATCCGGCGCTCGGCGCCGCAGTTCCCCATCGTCCGGGTAGATAACCGCCAGCGGATCGAGGTCCGCGATCAGCTTGTAATCGCGCTCGTCGATCCCCGCCGAGCGCATCGCCCGCCGGGCGTGGATCTCCGTGGCGTCGTCACTGCGGAACGCCTGGGCGTACTCAAGCCCGGTCACCCGGCAGAAAAGCGCCTCGTCGTCCGGATACGGGGCGAGGAGATACGTCCCGAGCCGGACCTCTTTGCGGTTGCCGGCGGTGACGTATGCTCGCAAGCGGTTCTCCTCGGCCTCCTCGGCGACGCGCAGCCCCTCGGAGACGGCGAGGGCCCCGACCCCGGTATCGGTTCCCCGTGTTTCGACAGTCGGGCGGTCGAAATCCCGCCCCTCGGTCCCGGCCCCGCTCGACGGTTCGTCGGCCTCCTCGATTTCATCCCCCTCCGACCCGCCGCCCTGGAAGTCGGAAAACGACCCAAGATCGCTCATGACTGAGACCTGGCCGGGCGTCCACTAACCCCTTTCCCCGTCAGTCGTGCTCCGCTCGAAGCACTCACCACATCCCGCCCCAGCGTTCGTCGTCGTAGTTCCGGTCCTCCTCGCTATCGAAGGCGACCGCCAGCCGGCGGACGAGTTCTGCCTTCCCCTCGGCGCCGATGCCGGCCAATTCGTCGGCCTTCGCGATCGGGACTGGCGGCCCCCGTTCGGCCGCGATATCCCGCAGAACGAACCGCTCGACGGCGTTTCGAACCCTTTCGTCCTCGGCGAACCCACCCGGCAGTTCGATCTTGAAGACGAGGTCGGTCCGCGGATCGTACGCGACGAAGAAGGCGACGGCATACTCCGTGGCCGGCCTGGCCCGTTCCACGCCGAGTTCGGGTTCCGGACCGGCGAAGGCGCCGTCGGCCCCCAGTCGGGAGCGGAACCAGCCGGTCCAGGAGAGTTCGTCGGTAACCCGCTCCGCTCTCCCCTTGCCGGTCCGCTGTTCGAGAATCTGGCTGAAAAACGCGGCGTCGCTCGCCCAGGGACTCGGTCGACCGGTTTCGGCCAGCGTGCGAATCAGCCCGCGTGACTGGGGACTTTTGACGAAGCCCACCAGGGGAACGTCCCGATCCAGGAAGTCCTCGACGAGCGCCACGTAGTTTTCAAGGACCTCGGCGACGAGGTCGTTTTCCCCGGCGAGTTCGGCGATCGAGCCGTGGCGGCCCCGCCAGTGGAAGAGTCCTTTCGGATACAGCGGGCCATCAAGCAACAGTACGTCATCGACCGCGTCGGCGTGGGCAAGCGCGTGGTGGCTCTCCGCGAGATATAACGCCAGCCCGTGGACGATGCGCTCCTCGTCCCGTGCCAGGGCCTCGGTTTGCACGATGCGGCCGCGGCCGTGGTCCTCGTCGAACGGGATCCAGCCCTCGGTGCCGTGATCCACGGTCGCGTCGTTCGAGTGGACGGGCATGATGTAGGTCCGGGCCCGATGCAGACCCAGGTCCGATGGCGTCGCGCTCATCGCCGCCTGGGCGAGATCCAGGAGGAGGCCGTTTTTGAACGTCGTCGGGTTGATCGTGCCCGAATCGAGCCCGTGGGCGGTCTCGAACGGTCGCTCCTGCAGCGCCAGCTCCTCGGTCGGTGCGGCCCGGCGGGTAACCGACTCGAGCGGTTCCAAGACGGCCGTGCCGTCCTTGCGGAGGGGATCGAGGTGATCCTCCCACACCGTCTCGGCGAGGTCCCGGTGGGCCTCCGGGTCGGCATCGTGGCGGATGCGATCGGCCAGAGAGGCGATCCCGTCGTAGTGGACGGGGTCGATAGTCATACTGGCCGGCTACTGGTCCCAGGGTAATCACGCCTCGGGTTGGGGTTGCTTGACTGGGCCTCGGTTTCGAGACCCGGCGTCTCAACCAGGCGACGACACAATATCACTCAGCTACATTCGTGAAGACTTGCTTTCACCCCAGGTCGAAGCGAGGCGGCTCTCCTCGTCCTGGAACACGACTTCGCGGGCTATCTTCGCGCCGCGACCGGCAGACCTGGCGGTCGCGATGGCGCCAGGTTCGAGAGAGAGTGACCGTGAGAGAGTGATCCGCAGCCAAATTCTCGCAGGGAGTGAATTGACGGGTGTTAGTAATCCGTCCAGACCTCCAGAATCGAATAGTAGGCAAACAGCACCGCGAGAAGCCACAGGAGATCGGTTATCTCTTCATCGCCGTCGTATGGCCCGCCCCTGACGGTCTCTACCGCATAGGTGGTTGCTGCGGGCTCCATCACATTTCCGTCCAAGTCCGTCGCGCCGCCGACTTCGAGACGAACAGCAGAGACGTTTTCATTTCCGTCGGCAAATCGAATGGCAGCCCTGAATGTCCGGGAGTCATCCCACCGTTTGTTCGTAACCGTCGGTTGGGTTTTCAATTCCCCATTGACGTCGGGACGTACACGGACGATCGTCGCATTTTCGTTCATCGCTTCGTTGAACCTCGCTGTCAGCGTCACTTCGTTGCCTTCGCCAGTCTGCGCACGGGTGATCGGGTTTGTCGACAGGGATAGGTTGGCGACTGTCGGGTAGGTTGTGCCGATTCGCACGGCCGATTGAAAGGTCTTCGAATTCGTATTTGCCGGGACATCGTCGTCTTGGGCCGACACGGTGATCGTGTACGTCGTCTCACTACGCAGTCGTGTCCCTGCCTCCGAGAGGTTCAGTGAGATGGTGTTGTCTGCATAGTGCAGTCCTCTCGTGGTCTGGCGCGAGAACGACACAGCTCCGGAACCATCGGTCGCGCTCGCCCAGATTTTGATTGAGTCCGCATCCACGTCGTTGAATCTATCTCTCACACCGTCTATCTTGATCGTCGGCGTGGCCGTGTGAATCGGCGTACCTGGCAGTACAAGCGAACCGAATTGTGGTCCTCGCGTATCCAGGAGGACCTCCGATGTTGGCTTCGGGTCGAACGAGGTCACCGCATTCGTCCCGTCGCTGATACTTATCAACGAGACTGTGTACCGCCCATCGTTCGAACCGGTTGTTTCACTGGGATTGTGGGTCACCGAGTACGTGTAGGAGCCATTATCATTCGGCGTTTCGTTCACGTCCTCGTAGAAGTACATCGATTTGCCATCGATTGCGAGGTTTGCCGACGAAAGTTGCTCGTCAACGGTGAACGAAATCGCGATTGCAGCGTGGGATTCGGCCGAAGTGAACGAGGTTACCCTCGGTTTCACGTCATCACCTGCCCCATCGGTATATGTGTGTGCCGTCGCTGCCAGCGGGTTTCCTGCAGCGTTTTCAATGGTCGAGGGTGGGATCGTGATTGTGTCCGTCCCAAGATCGCTGTTGTGTATCGCCGAGTCAAGGGTGAGAACGGCCTTCGATTCGCCGGCGGTATGGGATACCGAACCGATCGCTGCGCTCCCATCCGCGCTGTTATCACTGTAGCCGAAGTCTGCGATCGTTAGATTGCCGGTGCTGGTATCGTTCGCGTACACCCCCTCACTGAAGGTGACCGTCACGTTTCTCGGGCCGGTTACCTCAGTGGCGTTTACCCGGGGATTCGTCGTGGTGACATCGTAGGTCATCGACGACCGATTCATCTCGTTGCCTGCTACATCCGTTGGGCCGGCGACCGCAAGCCGGACACCAGAAGCGGTTTCGTTGTCATCAGCGAACTGGATTGTCGCCTCCAGCGTCCGGGCGTCCCGCCAGCGCTTGGTTTCGACAGTCGGTGTGGTCGTGAGGTTACCAAAGACATCTGGGATGATGCTCACGGGCTCCGACTGTTCTGTCATGACCTCGTCGAAAGTGACAGTGAGCGTGACTTCGTTCCCATCGCCCGTGTTTGCATCGGTTATTGGGGACGTCGTGAGTGTCGGTGTGCCTCCCGTGGGTGATGGCGCCGTTGCCGTATGGGATTGCACTACCACCTGATCGATTGCATGAATCTTCGCCGCCCGCTCCGTAGAACCGGAAAATCCAGCCCTGAATGGAGGCAATTCACCGTTTTCCATGACGTGTTCCGGGAGCTCATATTCGTTGTCCGCAACAATTGTCTCGAGGTTCCCGTCCTGATCGATGTCGACGGCGAGACTGATGGTGACGGTATTATCACGCCCAGAAACGGGGCTCAGAGTGATTTCCGCCTGGCGCCAACCGCCATTGACGGCCCCCGCGGAGTCGTATGTTTTCGAGAAAAGAACCGGATTTCCCGCTTCCGTTGGGCCCTTTATTCGAAGTGTTTGCCGCTCACTTGCGGTGGAATTGTTTGCCACCTCACTTGCGGCGGAATTCGTCCCACCGTCGAAATCACCATCCCCAGCAAATTCGAAGCCGAGGAATCCGCCGGTAATACCGTCGTATCCCACATTCCGGGTGTCCCCTCGAGCGAGATCGTCCAAATCGACCGCAGCCGGCAACGCTGACCCGTCCATGAGGAAGAAGGAAAACCCGTCGTGACCCGTATCATTGCCTCCCGCATCCTGGTAATACCGGAATTTGACCGTCAGGCCCTCGCTGGCGGACACGTTTTTCTCGTATATCGCTGTGCCCGTTGAGCCGGTTTTCGCGTCAGTCAGCCTGAGCGATTGGACAGGGTCCCCGCCGACCATCGATCCCGAGACAGCGTTTTGAAACGTCTGCCAGTTCCCGGGACCGTCGGCTTCGAAATCCGTATCGATCAATATGTCCCCGGACGAAGCTGCCGCGACCCCGGAGACCGCGACCCATCCGATGACAATTGAAGCCCCGACCACCACGAGGGCGATTGTCCACGGAGTCGGTTTGGTCGAGGCCATCAAAAACCCATTACTGGTAGATTCCGACCCCGCGGCATGAATGTTACGCTGATATCACTCTCACTGCGGATCAACAATCAGTCCACGGTATCCATCGCGAGGGCCACTCACCCTCGCGAAAAAGCCAACGTGCGGATGCAGTAGCGAGGAGTTCGCGAATACATGTCCGGAAAAGGCGATTTGGGGGTGAAAGTCGTCGGGCGGGATACCGACGACCTCACACAAATCGCCCAGAGCATTCGGTCACTCGGCGTCGAAATCGACGACGAGAAACTCGTCTATCGGGAGTATCACCGACCGTATGCGTCCTTTGGACCCCGCAAAGAAGAGGGCGTTGGGCCGGTGACTGGTATCGGCGGGGTGGCCGGGAACGCAGACGTGGTCGAAATAATCGCCCAGGCGGATGCGCCGGTCGCGGGACAAACGCTCAAAGAAGCGAACGAAAACGGCCTCCTGAGCTCGGACGTGCTCGTCGTTCGGATCAATCGGAACAACCAATCATTGACCCCAACTGGAGATACAACGATCCAGGGTGGCGATTTCGTCACCCTCCATTCTCGGTCTGGCATCTCCGAGGAGACCCTCGATGCGTTCGTTGACCGGTAGGGAGTCGAAGTGATGCACAGACGATTTCGCAAGGTCCCGGTGAGCTGCCGGTCGGGTCTCTCCCCGTTTACAGAAGCGAATCGACGGCCTCTTCGACGGTCATCACGCCCTGATCGAGCGCATCGAGCACCCCTTCGATCTGCTCGCGTTGCGCGTCGGAATCCGGTTCCTCGACCCACAGGTCGGCCATCGGTTCCCCGGCCTCGAGCGCGAGCTCCTTTTTCACCCGGTAGGCCCCGTTCTCGGTGATGATGTCGGCGGGGTGGAAGAAGTACCACTCCTCGCGGTCGAAGCGCACGCCGATCCGCGGTTTCGCGCCGAAGGATTCGGCAAAGTAGCGCAAGGCTTCGACCTCCTCGCTCGTGAGATAGATCGGATCGCCGGCGCTCGCCTTGGCCTCGATGGCGTAGAAGACGGTCCCATTGCCCGCAAGGACATCAGGGAGTTCCCGCTCCGTGGCACTCCCGCTGGCCGGGGCGCGCATAACGGCAAAGCCGGCTTCGTCGAGGGCGTTGACCAGTTCCCGCTCCCGGCGGTCGCCCTTGCGGTTGGCGGACATCTATCGGGCAAAGGAACGGGCGGGTAAAAACCTCGACGGGTTCGGCCGAGTTACTCGCTCTGAATCCGTGGAGCGAGCATGTACGTGACGTTGCCAAGCCCCTCGGCGATACCGAAGTGGAGTTTCACGGGGAACTCCTCGCCGAGTTCGACCTCGACCTCGCCGTCGGCCGGGATGGCCTTGTTCATGTCCTTGAGGTAATCCAGGGAGAAAAGCGAGTGGGCGTCACCGAGTTCGAGCTGGATGAGATCCGCGGCTTCGAGTTCGAGGTGCACGTCGTCGGTGTCCCCCGCTGCGTCGACGTAGAAGTGTTCGGCCCCGACGTCGACGCCGAGTGCGATGTGGTCCGAAACCATGTCCGCCGCTCGGACCGCCCGGTCGATATCCCGCCCTTCGATGACGATTCGGGCCGGGAGGTCCAGGTCCGGGAGGTCCGGCTCCTGGCGGATCGAGTCCGGATCGATGAGCGCGAGAGTATACTCCAGCCCGTCGATGTGGATATGCAGCTTGCGGGTCTCCTCGTCGAGTTCGAGCTGGATGAGCTGGCCGGAATCGGCCATGCCGGCGATGTCCTCCAGGCGGGAGAGGTCCACGCCGATGACGCCGCCGTCGGCCTCGTAGGATTCGAAGGCCGCGGCTTCGAGGTCCAGGTCTACCATACCCACGTTCGCCGGGTCCACTGCTCGGATCTCCAACCCCGCTTCGGTGAGGTGGATCTTACATTCGTCCACCAACACGCTCACGGAATCGAGGGTGGTCCGGAGCGTTTCGGCGCTGACGATGGCCGTAAACATCTTGTTCCGGGATTAGGCGCATTCCCTTAAAAAGTCACCCGTTCGGTTCGGACCGCTACCGGGCAAGCGGGTGATCGCCAGTCACTTCTCGCCCGCTCCCCAAACGCCTGCAATGAGTGGGAAAGACGAATACTACAACAAAGCCAAACAGCAGGGCTACCGGTCCCGGTCGGCCTACAAGCTCCAGCAGATCGACGACCAGGTCGGCCTGCTCGAGTCCGGCGATACGGTGCTTGACCTGGGTGCCGCACCCGGCGGCTGGCTCCAGGTCGCCGCCGAACGGGTGGGCGAAGCCGGCCGGGTGATCGGCGTCGACTTCCAGCGGATCGATCCGGTCGAGCGGGGGGACGTGACGACGATCCGCGGAGACATGACCGAGCCGGACACCCGGGAACGGATCGAGGCGGCAGCCCCCGAGCAGGTGGACGTCGTCGTCTCGGACATGGCCCCGAACATGTCCGGGGAGTACGACCTCGATCACGCCCGCTCGATTCACCTGGCGCGAACCGCCTTCACCGTCGCCACGGCGTTCCTGGAATCGGGCGGCAATTTCGTCGTCAAGGTCTTCGAGGGCCGTGATCTGGACGCCTTCGTCGAGGACGTCGAGGCCGAATTCGACAAAGTGAGCATTCTCCGGCCGGACGCCTCCCGCGACAGTTCGTCCGAAGTTTTTGTCGCCGGCATCGGCCGGCTCACTGCCCCCGTCGCAGCCGGCGAGACGGTCGACGTGACTATCGAAGCGACCGGCGAGGACGGCGACGGCATCGCCTACGTGGAGGGGTATTCGATCTTCGTTCCGGACACGGCAGTCGGCGAAGACGTCACGGTCGAGATCACGGACGTCAAACCACACTTCGGCTTCGGCAAGCGGGTCGACGGTTAGTCGGCCGCCGGCGCGGCCAGGGACGGATCCCGACGGCGGAGGTAGCCGACCACGAGATAGACAAAGGGCGTGTCGAGCACGGCGATCAGGAGTTTGAGCAGGTACTGGCCGACAAGAAGCGAGGCGATCAGGCCCGGCTTGAGAGGGTCGCCGGTCCCAAGGGCCAGCGGAACGACGTAGAATCCCAGCCCGACGAAAATAGCCGTGTCGATCAGCTGGCTCGTCGCCGTCGAACCGAGGTTGCGGAGCCAGAGATGGGCCCCGTCGGTGAGCTCCCGGAGATAGTGAAAGACCACCACGTCCCAGTTCTGGCTGACCAGATAGGCCGCGAGACTCGCGATGACGATGTTGGTACTCGATCCCAGCACGGTCCCAAACGTCTCCGGCGCGACCGGCGAGGAGGGGGCGGCCGGGGCCATAATCGTACTCCAGACGAGTGCCAGCAACACGAAATTGAGGCCGAACGCCACGTTAACCAAGATCTGGGCGGCCCGGCGGCCGTACAACTCGGCGTAGATGTCAGAGGCAAAGAAGGTCAGCGCATACGCCAGCGCAGCGCCGGGCAGGGCCAACGTTTCGCCGGCGACGGGAATGGCGACGGGCAACTCGAACCCGAGCACTTTCGAGGCCGTGAGTTGGGCCGTGATGAGCGCGGTGACGAAGAGGCCGATGAGCGCTACCTGCGCGACCGGGGTTTCCTCTCGGCTCATTCTACCTGCTCCTCCCCCGCCGGCTCGAGGCGGTGGTGTCTGGCGTCGATCTCGTCGAGCAGATCCAGGGTCTTCCGGATCGAGGCCCGGATCGCGTCGCTGCGGTTGACGAACTTACCGTCGTCCCCGACGTGTTCGTCCAGATCCGCGAGCAGTTCCGCCGGTATTTCGACGCTTATCTTCGGCATGACAAACTCACCTGCTGTGAGATAGATCCCGGGGTTGGCCGAAAGCGTGTCGGCCGACGCGTTGATAATACCATAGTGATCTCAAGATATGATTCGGGCCATCTCGTTTAAAAGCTATCCGGAATGCCTGGGACAGGGCGGCCCCGACCCCGTCGTCAAATTGCTCGATGAGGTCGTTCAATTCGTCCGTCACCTGTGTTTTGAGTAGAGAGAAAAGTCGTGACGTAATAGCCTTATATACCGTATATCAAGTTCACAGCCCGGTAACTCGTACCCATCCAACCATTTTTTACCGTCAAACCCGTTGGTGAGGTAATGGATTTCGATTACCGAGTGCTTGGATTGGCATTCGGGATCGGGATCATCGCGTGGAGTTTCGAGGCACTAATCGATTCGCTCTTTTTCTACGACGGGACGTTTCTCGAACTCATGTTTGTTGGGGCTCCCACCCACGAACTGTACATTCGGCTGGCGATTTTTGGCACAATCATCGGGTTCGGATTGATCGCCTCACGAATGACATGCCAACTTCGTGAGCGCACCGAGCGGGTGCAGGAAATCGCCGATATCAGAGCCGTCATTTCCAACATCAACCAGTTGCTCGTTCGGGAACGCTCGACGGATCAAATGATCGCCAAGGCAGCCACAGGTCTCGTCGAATACGAGCGGTTCGAGTGCTGTTCGTTCGAATTGGCAGCGGCGGAGCACACCGAAGTGGCCTGTGAAACAGGTGTCGTTGCTGGTGACCCCGATTTCACGACCCAGCAATATCTCGAGCGGGTGCAGGAACAGGAAATTGTCGAAATCGAAGACGTGACAGAGTCACCACCGGATCTGCACGAGAAAAATGTCCCGCCGCATAGCGGCCTGCAAGTCGCCATCGGGTACATGGCCGAGACCTATGGCGTGTTGACCGTCCATCTCCGGCCGGACCATGAACCCACTGAGGAAGATATCACGCTGTTAGAAGAGATCGCCGACGACATCGGGTACTTCCTCCGGAACCAAAAGCTGCAGGCCGATCAGGCCGAGCGGGAGCGTCAGTTGCAGACCCTCATCGACAACCTCCCCGGATTCGTGTATCGGTGTCGGAACGAATCCGGATGGCCGATGGAGATGGTTCGAGGACGCGCCGAGGAATTGACCGGCCACACGGCCGAGCAACTGGAAACAGGCGCCGTCAGCTACGGGGCCGACGTCATTCATCCGGCAGATGAAGCGATGGTGGAGGAGAAGGTGACAGTCGGCGTGGAACAGGACGAATCCTTCGAAATTACCTACCGGATTCGAACCGCTGCCGGGGAGACCAAATGGGTCTGGGAGCAGGGACAGCCAGTTGAACCGGCCGATGCGGACGATACGCGCCTGGAGGGATTCATCACGGACATTACCGAACGCAAGGAACTCCAGGAGCGACTTCGGGAGAGCAAGGAGCGATACGAGTCACTCTTCAAGAGCATCCGAAACGCAATCCTTGTCGTCGACACGGACCGAACGATTCGCAACTGCAACCCCGCGTTCACCGAGCTCTTCGGATACGAGTTGGCGGACGTCGAAGGGATGGGAGTCGATACCCTGTACGCGAACCCGGCGGAATACGCCGCGATGGAGGAGACAGTTAGCCACCATTCGAATGGCGACACGTCATCGCTGACCGCGACCTTCGAACGGAAATCCGGCCACACCTTCGAAGGGGAAGTAAGCCTATTCACCTTGCACGACGCGAACGGGGACGTCAACGGCTATATCGCCGTCATCGAGGACGTCACCGAGCGCCAGAACCGGCTGCGCCAGGTACAGATCATGGACCGGATCCTCAGGCACAACCTGCGAAACGAGGTCAACGTCATGCAGGGGTATGGAACCCTCATCGAGAACAACGCATCACCTGACATCAAACCGTGGGCGGGGGAGATCCTCGATTCGACGACCCACCTCCTCGATACGGCCAGCAAGCAACGCCGGATTACCCGGATCCTCTCCGAAGAGCCGGCTCAATCGACCGTCGATATCGTCCAGATCCTCCGAAATGTCATTTCCCGCATCGAAGAGCACCATCCAAACGCGGCCATCACCGAGCGAGTACCCGAATCGGCGATCGTCTCGGCGACGGAGAACCTCGATATCGCCCTCGAGGAGATCCTCGAAAACGCCGTCGTGCACGCGGAGGCAGACGCCCCGGTCGTGGACGTCACCGTCGAGGCACCGCCCGATGGCGTCACCGTCCGGATCGAAGACGCGAACCCGCCGATCCCGGAGATGGAGAAATCGATCATCACGGGATCGGCCGAGATCGAACAGCTGTATCACGGCAGCGGTCTCGGTCTGTGGCTAGTCAATTTGGTCGTTACCCGATCAGACGGCATGATAGAATTCGAGGAGGGCGAGGGCCGGGGCAACGTCGTGACGATTCGGCTGTTCTCACACTGATCGAGCCGCGGTTTCGATACAGACGATTACCTTCGGCGGACACGCCACCGAGTCGAAACCTCGGTCCCCGGACGGGGTTCGACCGCGAAGGAGACCCAGGGGCCAGGAATTGTCTGCAGGCAGCACCGTCGACATGAACGGGAGGGTCATCGATGGTGCCGACAGAAAGATTTGCGGCACGCTTCCGAGCGGGGTGCCGGTCAAATCCGATCGACTGCCCCCGTTAGGCTGGCTCAGCTGATTTCGGCTTCTTCCCTCGCCGCCCGCCAAGCGTGACCAGCCAGAGCCCACCCAAGCCGACGAGGTACGCCAGTGAGGTCGGGAGCGCGAGCAGGAACATCGTCCAGATGCTGCTCGAGGAGAAAAACGTGGAAAAGACGAAGATGACGAGGACCACGCCGCGCCAGCTCTTGCGCATCCGCTCGTAGCTCACGATCCCGCCGCGATGGAACAACCACATCGAGATGGGAATATCAGCCAGAAGCCCCACCCCCGCCGTCGTGAAAAAGACCATCCAGAAGAAGTTGTTCACGCGATAGCTCACGACCATCCCGGCCCGGATGGCGTCCCCGACGAGATACGAGATGATCGGCGGTGCTACGAAGAGGTAGCCAAGAGCGCTCCCGATCAGGAGTCCCGCGGTGATCGCGATACCCCAAAGCGAGACCGCCTGCCTGTTTCCGGAGATGAACCCTCGTTCCTCGAGCGCCGGCCAGGCATAGTAGAACAGCACCGGCAGCGTGGCGAGGGCGCCGATAATCATCGAGATCTTCACCTCGAAGACGAGCGCCTCCACCGGATGCAAGGTGATCGGCCAGGCGATGGCCTCGGGATCTGGACGTACCTCTGGCGGGATGCGGGAGATGAAGTCGGCCCGAATCGCCCCGATGCCACCACGGTAGAGGAACATGAAGAGCCCGGCCATCACGATCATGAAGACGGCTACGAGGTGAAACGCCCGGGAGCGCAGGCTGTCGAGGATAAAGGCGATGTCGTGGTAGTACCCGCCGATGTCCTCCTCGGTGGTCTCGTCCTCGGTGAAGGCGTTGAACATGCCCATCCCGGTGTCGGTCATGGCCCCGCTCACGCCACCACCCTGCAGTTCCTCGGGCGGTTCGTCGGGAGCATTATCGAAGCGGTCGAAGATGGCCTGGGCTTTGTCGGGGTCTCCGTCATCGACCGCGGCCTGGGCCGCCTCGAGGGCGTCTTGCTCCTCCATCACCGCAAACACCGCTTCCGGCATGGCATGGACCCCATCAGCCCCGTCGACTGACTCGATACTCGGGGCGTCTTCGAGGGCTTTTTGGGCCGATTTCTCGGCGCTTTCATCGGCGGTCGGCTTCGCAGGAAGCCCCTGCTCGGGTTGGGCCTTCATCGTTGCCCGGTAGAGGACGACCAACGTGCCCAGAATCGCGAAAATACTGGCAGCACCGAGCATCGCCACCGCCAGTGCGATGCCTTCAGGAAGCCCGGTCGCCTGTTCGATCGGGAGCAACGGCGCGGGTCGAATCATGGCCGGGAGGGCGGGCCGGATCGACGCGTTATACAGCGTCACGCCACCGGCTCCGTACAGCCAGAAGGCGAGGCCGGCACCGATCACGGCCGTCCCGGCGACCCGGTGGAGGCGTCGGCGCAGCGCCGCGAAGAAGTCAAGGGTTTTGCGACCCCGCTTGCCAGCGGTGACGATTTTTGAAAGGTAGAGGCTGAACGCGTAGAGGAGCAACAGCGGGAACGCCCACATGAGCTGGGTGAACGGATCCGGCGGGGAGAACATGGCCCCGAAGGTGAAGATGATGACGACCGCGTACTTCCACTTGTCCCGGAACGTCTCGTAAGGGACGATTTCGCTGTACGAGAGCGCCGTCATCAAAAGGGGGAGTTGGGCCGCCAGGGCAAACGAAAGGGCCAACACGAGAATGAATTCCGTCCAGTGAACGATCGAGTAAAGCGGCGCCAGCCCCGCCCCGAGCGCGTTCCCGGCCAGGAACGTGAACATGATCGGGAAGAAGAGGAAGTAGGCGTAGACGACGCCCACCGTCGACAGGCCCACGGCGAGGAGCGCGACCACCCCAAGTTTCCAGCGCGGAACGTGCAGATCCGGCACCAGATCACGGTCCGCGAGGGGTCCCTTCGCGTAGTACCCAAGGACGGGCAGGGCCGCGATAACCCCCGTCGCCAGGCCGATTTTCACCTGCAGGAGGATGACGTCAAACGGCGTCTGTGCGATCACGCTTGCGCCTTTAGCGAGCAGATCCCGTTTCAAAACCGGCCAGATCCAGAGGCGCATCGCGATGACGCCGGCGAACAGGCCCACGACGAACGCGACGAACACGACCTTCAACCGCTGTTGGACGGTTTTGAGCACGGCCCCGAGGGCTTGGCGCCCGCTCTCGAGCTGGCGGGCGGTATCCTCGTCTAACGGCCCCGGGGCACTCATCGTATAATGGCTATCCGAGTCCGGACTATCAATCTTCTTCTCTCGGGACGGCGCCCAAACGAAAAGGCCCATAACGACGCCGTGGCCTATTCAGGCCTATGTCGCGGGATCCGGGCGATAGCCCGGACGAGGACGATCCATCGACACCCCGGGAGCCGGACCGGGACGACGCGGCGGATCCGGCAGCGACGGCACCGTCCGACGACCTCGAGGAAACGGACGACACGTCCCCTGCCCCGGATGGCCCAGATGTTCCTGCCGACCAAGCAGATTCCCCGGACGACCAGGCAGAAGAGCCGGACGCGGCTGCCGACCCTGATGATGAGGGAGACGAACCGACCGAGGAGACGGATGAAAGTCAGGAAGACGGTTCGGGGGAACCGGATACAACCGTCGACAAATCGGACGCGGTCATAGATGGGGCCGAAACGGAAACAGACGAAGAGGAAGACGCCGATTCCGACGAGGAAGCGGATGCCAACGGGAGCGACACAGAGGAGACGGCATCCGAATCGGACACGGAGGACAGTTCGGCTGACGATATAGAGGCGGACTCAGAGGACGGTTCGGCTGACGATATAGAGGCGGACTCCGAGGACGGTTCGGCTGATGAGCCAGAGGGGGACGCCGAGGACGGTTCGGCTGA
>CAZVCA010000026.1:0-19649 GCA_964626045.1 uncultured Halobacteriales archaeon
GGGTGGGTCAAACCCCGGAAGTACTACCTTGGTATAACTGGGCCGAAACCGCCGATTACTATCGGGAGAATGCCGAGTTCATCGGGAATCGCGAGACCGAGTGTGTCCTGAAACGACAGCGGGGGCCAAAGCGCCCAGGAGACGCCGAGCGTCAGCGTGAAAAATGCGACTGACTGGTGGAGGGCCTGTCTGTCGTCGAGCGGTACGTCGGGACCGACGGGCATGGCAGTTGTCGTTGCCATACGCGAGTATAGGAGTGGCATTGAAAAACCGGCACGTGGCTGGCTTCAGCGGTTGAAGCTACACTAGTCATTAGAGGTCTTCGACCCCTGAATGTTCAAACGGGTCGATTCGGGCCGTAAAGCTGCTGACGTCTGTGGCGTGTGAGGGCTCTTGCTGACTACTGTCGGTCTCGTGGATCCATTGTTTGAGTCTCGTACTGGTGGACTATTTTCATGATATGTTGTCAGAACCGCTCGTGATGGATAGACCGCGCGTGTCTTGCACTCATTACCCTCTGATTACAGTGAATCAAATCGGTCAGTAGAGAGGCGCTACTTGCTCCGTTTCTCGGGCTCTAACTCGTATTCTTCTGGGTTATACTCACCGAGAGCGAGTACAGACAGTATCAACGTTCCAGACGCGACCAGAGAAACCCGGAACATATCCACACTGAGTTGGCCAACGGTGAGCGTACGCAGGGATAACTTAATGTGTATCGGAATCAACAAGAGTCGGTGTGAAGGGAACGATCTTCCGCTTTGGAGTCGCGTCAATCTGTTTACTGGGGATCGTTCTTGGGGGGTCACTCGCTCCGGCAATCGGGATCGAGACGCCGATCTCGGATCTTGGTGTCGAAGAAAGTGACAGGCCGGCCACCGAGGAACTCCTTGTCGACAGCGATTCAGGAAGAAGCTCAGACGGAAGTAGCGCATCCGGACGTAACAATCCGGGAGCCGGATCAGACGGCAACGGTGGGAGTACCGTGGGGACTAGGGGTGAACCCAGTGGCGAACCGGGAACCAGGTCCGGCGACAACGGTGAGAGTGGGGAAGCTAGCGGCGCTAAAGCCAGTAGCGAGCCAGGAGCTGGAGCAGACAGCACTGGTGAGGGTAGCGAGGGTGAGGGTGGCGACTCCACCGAACTCGCTGAGAATGGCTCGCTATCGGATTTGGGTGTTGAAAACTACGGCGGCGTCTCTGGAGGCGGGTATCCGGAGCAAAGCACAGTGGGCGGATCGCTGTCACTCTCGGACCAAGTAGAACTACGAATTAAAAGTCCGGAGCCGTCACGGTGGCGGCTCGGTGCGTATACGACGTACACCGGCACCGGCTGGGATCGGCAATCAGGAGAACAGAGACCGCTTGACGGGCCGCTCTCGGTAGCCGAGGGGAACCCAGCGCCGTCCCATACGATCCGTGTGACCGCAAACCGATCTTTTGACACGCTGGCGACCGCGTGGCGTCCGTCTTCGGGAGAGGTACCGAATACACAGGTATTCGTTACTGAAGAGCGTGGTCTGACCGTCTCGGACTCTATCGAAGCTGGCGAGACGTACGTCACAAGCACGTACGGCCCGCCGTCACACGAGGCGGCTGCGTCAGCTAGTGGGAGTGGACCGATCCCCTCCGATATCTCCACCCAATACACTCAACTTCCGGAAGAGACGCCAGAACGACTTAGCGACCGGACAGCAGACATAACGGCTGACGCGGAGACACCGTATGAAACGGCCGCAGCGGTCCAGCTATGGCTGATGGAGAATAAGGGATACTCGCTAAATGCGACCCACGACCGTGACAGGGATGTCGCGACCGCATTCGTCTTCGACATGGAGGCCGGGTACTGTCAGTACTTCGCGACATCAATGGTCGCGATGCTCCGGACGCAAGATGTCCCCGCGCGCTATGTGACCGGCTACACGGCCGGTGAGGAAGTCGCTGACGGTGAGTACGTTGTTCGTGGTCAGAATGCTCATGCGTGGGTTGAAGTGTACATCGACGATGTCGGCTGGGTACCCTTTGATCCGACGCCGTCTGACGGGCGCTCGGACGCGGGCCGTGATAGTGCTAACTCGGGATACGCAGGTCCAACTCCTGGATCTGAGCAATCCGGACCTGGTAGTGGCTCGAGTGACACTGGACAGTCAGACTCAGGTGACAGCGAAAAGACGAGCGAGTCGAATCAAGACGACTCGAGCGAGCAGGCTGATGACTCGGACAGAGAGAATGCACAGACCGACTCAAAACAGGAGGACACCGAGAGCGAATCGGAGGTCGACTCCGAGACCGAATCAGAAGAAGATTCTGACACGGAGGGAGACGAAGAGGAAAGGGAGGAAGACAGCGCGGGAAGTGAAGAGGAAAATAGCGACACGGGGACAGATCAGGAAGACGGCCAAAGCCAAACAGACAAACAAGACGAGCTGGATCCCCTCGAAATAGACCTTGCTGACGACCCTGTTCCGGGGAGTGATCTGACGGTGACGGTGACACGAAGCGACGATCCGGTCTCCGGCGTCAAGGTGTTGTTCAACGGCGAATCGGTCGGTGAGACGGGCGGCGACGGGAACGTGACCGGTGAAGTGCCGTATGTCGCGTCACTCGAGATTGTTGCCCGAGACGGCAACTCGGAGGGGCAGCCAGAATTGCTCCCACGACACACGCAGCCACGAATGAGAGGTGGGCTGGCCGGGGCACCGCCAGGCTCGAACGCAGGTAACCAGCGCGTGTCGACAGCCCCAGTGGGTATCGTCGCGAGCCATCTCGGAACTCCTGTCACAACCGGCGACACGATCGCCCAGGCCGATAGCAACGTCACGGTGACCGTCCCGGTTGACATCGATATTGAGCCGCAAACAAAGCCGATCGCTGACGAATCAGTCACACTCCACGCAACGATCAACGGGACGCCGGTCCGCAATGGAACTGTCCGAGTCAATGGAACCGCAGTTTCACAAACGGGGGCAAACGGTGAGGCACGCGTTGAACTGCCCGCGACCAACGTCGCCAAGATGACAGTCTCACGCGGCGAGGCGTTCGGGAACCGGACTATATCGCTGGCCACGTTCGAAGTGACGACCACCGCATCAACGATCCTTCCGTTGCCGCTGACAGCGACTGAGGTCACCACTCGGGTCGACAGCGAGCCAGTCGAGAACGCAACGGTCGCAGTTGCCGGTGAACCAACCACAACAACCGGACCAGCGGGAACGGCGACGGTGACGCTACCACTGGCTGACACGGCCACGATTGAGACCACCGCAGACGTAGACGGCACCAACGCGACGGCGACAACGGTCGTCGCCAACCTCTACCGGAACCTTGTGCTTATGCTTGGAATCGGCGTCGTTGGCGTTGGTATGGTGGGTCGACGCGTCTACCGGAGCGGGACATCCGTGCGGTCGGCCTCCCGCTCAGTAGTGCAGGTTGCCGTCGGGCTGGGTCGTTCTGCGATCGCTGGACTCGTCGGGATCGCGGCCACCTTCGACCAGATGGTGTCGGCGGGTCGTCGGGGCGTGATGAAAGCTGCGACGCTACTCCGGGAGGGGATTGGTGGAACGATCAAGCTCCTGCGCGCGCTCAGCAGACACGCCGGTCAGATCGCTCGTCGCGGGATAGCCATCATCCGGACGCTTCCCCACCGACTCCACCCCCTGACACTCCTCGCTGCCCTTCGCCAGTTCGTCCGGTCGCTTCGGACCAGTATCAGAGGCGGCGGAGCATCTGACACCACGACTCACGGCCGCCAGTCGGGCGGAACAGGGACAGAGGAAGTCGATGATGAGCTGCTCTCGATCCGAGAGGCGTGGGCGGAGTTCCGTGGCTACGTCTCGATTCGGTCATGGCGGACCTCGACTCCGGGAGAAATCGCCCGTTGGGCGATCCGGCGAGATGGACTCCCTCCGGAGTCCGTTCAGACCCTAACCGACGCATTTCGGGACGTTGAGTACGGGGATACCGAGCCAGACGAGCGTGCACCGGCCGCCCGGGACGCGCTTGAACAGATCCGTACCGATGAGGATGAGACGGAGGCAAACTCGTGACTGGAAAGCGCATCGAGTCGGCGACCGCAAACAGCACCGACGACCGACACGGGCTTGCAACCGCAGACGCTCCGTCCACGGACAGCGACTCTCCGGGTGATTCCACCGACCTGCCCCGCTCAGATGGGGGCGGTGCATTTTCATGGGTGGTTCGCGTTGTCGCGAGCCTCGCCGGAACGGCTCTCATCGGGTTCGCGGCGGTGCTGCTGTTTGCGCCACAAGAAGTTGAGTCGGTCGTGTCGATCACCGCGATCGCTCGCAGTCCAGCGATCGCAGACGAGATGGTGCGGGGGGGCCTGTTCGTCGCACTTGGTGTGGGGTGTGCGTTGTGGGTCCTCCTGACGAGGCCCGCGTGGGCCGATCGCCAGTCGGTGCCGTCCTCGCCAGATGACGAGGATCTCCCACGGTTTGAGACATTGCGATCGAACCCACCAGAGGTAGCAGACACTACGCCCGTCGTCGGTGCCTCCCTTGACAACAGTGTTGAACGGCTTGTGGCGGCCACTAGGAGTGACCAGACGGATTCCATCCGGACGCAGTTACGGTCACTCACGGCCGACGCGCTCGTGACGGTTGACGGGCTTTCCCGGCAAGAGGCGCAAACCCGTCTTGACGAGGGCACTTGGACGGACGATACCGTCGCCGCCGCCTATCTCGCTGACCGTGAGGCGGCGCTTTCACGCCGGCAGCGTCTGGTCGCGTGGCTTCAACCAGCGCGAACCAAACGCCGCCGGATCGAGCGGACAACGAACGCCATCGCGACCCGGTTCGACACCGGCAGCGATCAACTCGCCACGGGAGAGCCATCGTGACAGAAACCGCGCTCACGGGTCGCTTCGACGGCGCAACCCTCGTTGCGGTTATTCTCGTGACCACCGGCACCGTGTTCGGAGAACCGGCGCTGTTTGTGGGGGCGACGGTGCCGCTCGGCTACCTGCTCGTCGGGTGGATTGCTACCCCGCCTGCCATCGATGTGAATGTTGAACGGGACATCGATCCGGTGCCGGCGGCACCCGGTGAACGAGCGACAGTCACGCTGCGTCTCACAAACGTCGGTGACGCAACCCTCACCGACATTCGGGTTGTCGATGGCGTTCCCCCAGGCCTCCCCGTCGAGGCGGGCTCTCCGCGTGGATGCCTATCGATCCGGCCCGGTGAAATGGCGTCGGTGACGTACGATGTCGTTGCGAGCCAGGGTGACTACGACTTTCGGTCGCCGGTTGTGCGGGCCCGGCCGCTTTCCTCGGCCGCCGTCACCACGACTCGCCCGAGCGTTACCGGAACGACAACGCTGATCTGCCGGCGTGACGCCGGCGACGTGCCCCAACTACAGGGCTCGCTCCGGCGTGTCGGCACCCAACCGGTCGACCGCGGCGGCGAGGGGATCGAGTTCCATTCGACTAGAGAGTATCGCCCGGGCGATGACGTCCGGCGCGTTGACTGGCGCGAATTTGCGAAGACCGGCACCCTGGCCACCATCCGGTTCACCGAGACGAGCGCAACAGAGACGGTTGTTCTCGTCGATGGACTTGATTCCGGTCAGGTCGCCCGGGGAGCGGGCTACCCGACGGCGAGTGAGCTGACAATCTACGCTGCGGACCGTGTCGTGACACGCCTGTTCGCCGATGGCAATGAGGTCGGACTCAGAACGGGCAGTATCACGGCCGCCGACATCGGGGTTCCAGTGCCAACGAATGGGGATGGCCACCCGTGGATCGCACCCAGTGCAGACGAGGCGACGCGGCGTCAGATCGGGGCGACGTTTGACAGCCTCGGTGAGGCCATACACGATGGCGGCGAGAGCGTTTCGCCCCACTCATGTGGGCTCCACGAGCGACTCCCCTCGAACGCCGATGTCGTGTTAGTGACGCCGGCGCTCGACGAATCGACGGGTGAGCTGGTCGAAACGCTGTGTGCCGCTGATCGCCGTGTTGCCGTGGTAACGCCCGATGTCACCGACCGCGAGACGGTCGGAAAGACCGTCGCGCGGATTGAGCGTCGCCTCACCCTTGCGCGGCTGCGGAGCGCGGGTGCCATAGTGTGTGACTGGGACACGCGGTTCCCGCTGGCAAGCGCGATGGAGGCCGCCAGATGACCGGTTCGCCGGGTGGCAGTGAGATTTCCCCGACAAACTGGCACCCGACACGTCCGACCACGACGGCGGCAGCCATCGTTGCCGTTGGCAGTGTGCTCGGACTGGCAACGCTCACAGGCGACGCGCTCGTGGCGCTGCTTGGAGTCATCGCCGGGATCACACTGGCAGTGACGGTCGCGGCGGTCGGATCCGGAAATCGTCGGCTCATCGTCGTAGCAGGTGGGCTGCTCGCCACGCTGACTGGAGTTGGCCTGCTCGGTTCCGTTGCAGCGGCCCTCATTGTCCAGGTCGCGTGGCCGCCAACACCGCCGTACGACACGCTCGCTGCGGCTCCGTTCCTGATCGTGGGGGCTGGCCTGTGTACCGGGTTCGGGGTAGTCACCGCACTTCGAGATCTCTCGCCGGCACGTGATGCGGGGTATACCGCGCTCCGGTTGCTGAGCGTCGGGTTTGTCCCGGCTGTGGCCGTCGCTATCGACTGGTGGCAGCCGCTGAACTCCGCCGGGGCCAGGCTGCTCGCAGCGCGCTTCGATCAACTGCTTCGCCCAACGCAACCCGTGTCGGACGTTAGCGCAGTGCTGCCGCAGTTTGTCGAGGTCGTCGCGCTGTGGTTCGTCACGATGATCGTCCTCTACGTGGCAGTGGGTCGTCTCCCTGTGGTCGAGCTCACACACGAATCGAACCGCCAATCCGTCACAAACGCGCGTAACACTGCTCTGGGCTGGTTACGGCTGGGGATGGGTATCGCGCTGGCCACCGAGTTCTGTGCGCTCCTCTTGATCAGCTCGTCGGTGATCCGAGCCGAAGAGCTACCGCCAGTCCTAGTCGACGGACTCATCACCGTCTCCTACGCGTCGCTGCCTCGACGCCTTCTCGTCGTCGGGATCGTGGTTGGGGTGAGCAGTCTCCTCGCGGTACGGGCAGCGCGGATGCTGGCTTCACGACAGTTTCTCCCCGCCTACATCCCCGTCGCTCCGCTCGCGGTCGGCAGCCTCCTCACCGCTGTGGTTGTGATGGCTCATGGTCCCGCCGCGACAGTTGCGCTTGAGCAGAGCACAAACGACACAGCCCAGCAGGCGCTCCGGGACCTCTTCGAGACAGTCGGATCGTTTGCGCTGTTCTCGGGAGTCATCCTCAGTAGCCTTGCAACCGCGGCGGTTGCGGCACTCGTCGTGAGCTTCGTCCACGGTATCGGACTGTTGAGCCGGCATTCTGGCACCCAGCTCGCCGGCAGTGGTGTCTTTCTCGCCGCCACTGCTGCGGGGATCTCCGACGTATCGATCTCAGTCGTCCTTGTGGGGATCGCAGCGAGTCTCTACGTGTTGGATCTCGGTGAATTCAGCATGACGCTCGGCCAAGAGATCGGACGGGCAGGCACGTCTCGACGCGCCGAAATCGTCCACGGTGCCGGCGGTATAGTGATCGCCGTCGGGACTGTTGGACTCGGCGTTGGAACACTTTCGGTGATCAGCAGCCTGCCGCAGCTCCCTGCACCTCCAACTGCGGTCGCCGTCGTCGCGGCGGCAGTCGGCACTATCCTGTTGTTCCTTGCGACGCGATAGCGGTGTTTTGAGCGCTACGGGGGGTCACTTGATCGCGACAGCGGGGACCTCAACCCGCTCGACGACATCGTTGACAACGGCGTGTGCCGACACATCCCGAACCGTCGCGTCCGCGGTCAACACCAATCGGTGGACGAACGTCTCTGCGACGATTGCCTTGATGTCGTCGGGAGCGACGTACTCTCGCCCTTGGATGAGCGCATGGGAGCGGCCAGCCTCAAACAGCCGCTGGATCCCGCGTGGTGAGACACCGACCTCGACCCGATCGTCCGTGCGGGTTGCCTCTCCGAGAGCGATGATGTAATCGCGGACGCCGTCCTCTACGGTAACCTGTTCAGGGACGGTCTGCAGTTCAGACACAACTTTACCGTCGACGACGCGCTGTGGATCGGGTGTCCGGGCGATCCGATCGGCCCGCCGGTCAAGAATGGTCTGCATCCCGGCAGTATCGGGATAGCCGAGCGTGGTCTTCAGAATGAATCGATCACGCTGTGCCTCAGGGAGCGCGAACGTTCCCTCTTGTTCGACCGGATTCTGCGTGGCGATAACGAAGAATGGGTCCGGTAGCTGGTAGGTTGTGCCGTTGGCTGAGACCTGTCTCTCCGACATCGCCTCCAACAGCGCGGCCTGTGTTTTTGGTGGCGCACGGTTGATTTCGTCCGCCAGGACGACGTTTGCAAAGATTGGCCCTTCTGCGAAGTCAAACTCTCCTTGCTGTTCGCGGTACACGTGTGATCCCGTAATGTCACTCGGGAGGAGGTCAGGCGTAAACTGGATCCGGTTGAACGACAGCCCAAGTGCTGACGCAAAACTCCGTGCCATCAGCGTCTTTCCGGTTCCAGGGACGTCTTCCACGAGCACGTGTCCGCGAGAAAGCACGCCAGTGAGCACTGTCTCGAGGATCTCCTGATCGACGACGACCACCTCAGAAATTGTCTCGATAACGTCCTCACAGATATCTGTCGCCGCAGCTCCGTCCATACCATCATGTCGACTGGAAGGTATCTTAATCCCCACGGTCAGCCAGTACCCCGTCAAGTCTGCTCTGATGGGATGAAAGGACCGCGTTGAATCGTGGTAAGGCGTAGAGATCACCGTTCGACGAAGAGTCTGACGTTATAGACGACACCCATTAGTGCGATTTCGCGGAACTCACGGAACCACGATCGTGCTCACTCGGCTTCGCCGTGCGAGCGCTTGACAGCCGAGTTCACACGGATACACGGAGGAAGCTCACGGCTTTAGTCGTGAGGAATCCGACGAGCCTCCAACCAACCCACGAGCGATAGCTCGGCGACTCCCCTAGGTCAGTCGGGGATGTCAATCTTCAATCCATTCGCTACGGAGCCTGTACCGAGTCACCTCGTCTACATCGACTGCCAGTGTGAACTCAAGATCGACCGTCTCCCCCACGTCGAGTTCGCGTGTCAGTTCGAGTCCGGACTGATGAAGCGGGTTGCCGGACCCATCCAAGAACGTACACACGACCCTGGGGACCGACTCCTCCAGTGTAATGGCCTCGTTCCCGTCGTTTTCGGCCGTTACTTCGACGACGACGCGCGTGCCGGAGAGAGTTCCCTGTGTCGCGTACTCGTGGGAGAATGTCAGCGGAGTCTCGTTCGAGGCGACTTCTCCATCGACTCTCGATTGGGAACAGCCCGCAACCAGTGTCCCGAAACCGGCCGCGAGCGTCCCGAGTACCGCTCGTCGGTGCATGCTCGCACCCGGAGGGGTCACGACGTGAACGTATCGTCCGTAGAGTCCGGACTCGACTAACCGTCGGCGGCCTGCAACGGTCGGTCGTCCGCGAGCAGTTCGACCAGCGCCCGGAGGTCCGGCACCTCTGCGGTCGGCTCGGCCGAGAGAGTCACGTCGGCGACGTGGTCTCGCCGGAGAAAGGCGGAGTCGATGCCGGCCCGGCGGGCGGCGACGAGGTCCTCCTCGGAGTCGCCGACGTACAGTGCGTTCTCGATTCCGAGATCCGACAGCGCCCGCTCGATATAGTCCGGTTCGGGCTTTCGCTTTGCGGCCCCGACGAGCGTCGGTTGTCGTCCGTAGGCCGTCTCGAACGACGGCAGGTCGTGGTGAGCCAGTAGAAACTCGATGGTCGCGTGTTGGTTGTTGCTGACCACGGCCAGCGGCACGTCCAGCCGATCGAGCGCAGCCACGTCGTCGTAGACCGCTTTTCCGCCTTCCCGGACGTGAGCCTGCTGGCTGAGGCTCGCGGTCAACTCCCGGTGGTGCCAGAACGCCTCGGGGTCGATCCCGTGTTCCCGGGCGATATCGGTCGGAACGGCTTCGTTTTCGACCATACGGCGCGCGAGCGAGCGGTTGACCTCGACTCCGAAGGCGCGGAACGATTCGACGACGGCGTCGACGAGTACCGCGGTATCGGTCGGTTCGACGAGGACGCCGTCGTTGTCGAAGACGATGGCCTCGTAGCCGTCAGTCATCCGCAGACACCTCCGGCTCGGGAGGGGCGACATCGGCACCGAGGCTCGTCGCCAAGTCTTCGAGGGACTTCATCTCGAAGATAAAGAAGTTCGCGGGGACCGATTCGACAATCGACTCGTACGCCCTCAAGGGTTCGTGCTGGTCGGCGGTGCCGTCGTTGTCGTGGAGGTGACACACCCGGATTCGGTGGCCGAACTCCTCGACGAACTCGCGGTAGTCGTTGCCGTTGACGTTCGCGTGGCCCACGTCGAGTGTGACGCCGAGATACTGTGGCGGCACGTCGACCTCCTCGATCATCGCTGCGAGGTCGGCGGGGGAAGTGGTGTAGCGCCGCTCGTCATCGTCGATCGGTTGGTTTTCCAGACAGAGGGAGACGCCGACGAGCTGGGCGTATTCGGCACATTCGGCGAGCGAGCGACGAGCGCTCTCGCGGGCGCGACGGCGGACCCAGTCGGGATAACGATGCGGGACCGATCCCCCATGGACGACGACGCTGGTAGCGCCGGCGGCGGCCGCGTCGTCGATCGTCCGTTTGACTCGCTCGACGGAGTTCTGCCGGACTGTCTCGTCGTAACTCCCGGTGTTCCAGTCCCGGAACGGCGCGTGGTAACTGAGGGTGACGCCGTACTCCTCGGCCAGTTCGCCGACTCGTTCGGGATCGGGCGTGTTCGGGTGGCCGGCTAGGTACTCGCGTTTGAACTCCACGTGATCCAGCCCGAGATCGGTAACGTAGTCCATGAACTCCTCGACGGTCGCGCCGAATCGGATATCCATCGCCGCCCCGAGACGCGGCTCGTTCATCGGCCCGCCTCCGTTCGAGTGTCAGCGCGATAGACCGGAGTTCCAGCGACTACTGCCTCGGTAACCGTCGGTGTCGGCTCCGGATCGACGACGATGAGATCGCCGCGCTTGCCTGCCTCGATCCGGCCCCTGTCGGAGAAGCCGACAGCGTCCGCGGGGGTGGCGCTGACGCGTTTGGCCCGTTCGTGGAGCGGTTCCCCGGTGTCGACGAACACCGCCGCGAGCAGCGACGGCGGGTGGTAGTCGGCGACCAGCGCGTCGACGACGCCGGCGTCGATGCCGTCGGCGGTCGCCAGGTTGCCCCACTGGCTGCCGCCGCGGACGAGGTTCGGCGCGCCCATCGCGGTCGTCATCCCGATCTCGGACGCACGCCGAGCGGCCTTGAGGCTGATCGGATACTCGGTGATGTCGACGCCCGACTCGGCCAAGCGCTCGATCTCGCGGGCGTTCTCGTCGTCGTGGGAAGCGGTCACGACGTCGGCCTCGTGTGCGCGGTCGACGACCTGATCGATCCGATCGCGGATCGTCGCCATCGGGATCGAGACCCGCTCGTCGATTATTTCCTCGGCCTCCTCGGCCGTATAGTCGCCGGCGTTTTCGTAGTACTCCCGAAAAGCCTCGACGTCGCGGAACTGCCCTTTCCCGGGCACGTGGCTCATCACCGAGACCAGGTCGGCGTCGCCGTTATCGATCACGTCGAGCACGGCCTCAACGCATCGCTTCTGGGTCACCTCACAGCGGGCGTGGAGGCGGTGGTCGACGAGCAGATCGGTCGCGTCGACGATGGCATCGGTCAGCGTCGCCGCGAGTTCCGGCGAGCGGTCGGCCTCCTCGTCGAGCTCGAAGGAGATGGCGTGGAACTTCGTCGTGATACCCGCAGCAGCGTTCGCGCGATCGGCCGACGCGAGCGCCATCGCGGTGTCCATGCGCGCCCCCGAGCGCGGATGAAGGTGCCCTTCGATGTCGTCGCCGTGGATGTCGACCAGTCCGGGCAACACCAGTCGTCCGTCGGCGTCGATCACGGTGTCGGCGTCGGCGTCGACGTCACCGACGGCGGCGATCCGCTCGCCGTCGATCCGGACACCCCCGTCGATCACGGTCTCGGGCGTGACGACGCGGCCGCCGACGACTGCGACGGTCGCGTCGGCGGTCTGGACGGTCGAGTTCATCGGTCGCCCTCCCGGCCGCGTACCGTCGCCTGACCGCCGGACGCCGTATCCGTCGCGTTCTCGGCGGCGTCCGCGCCCGGAACCTGGCCGTCGTACTCGTCGACCGGCATGACTCCCCGGAGGCGGCCGTCGTCGAGCACGACCACGCGGTCGGCGACAGCCTCAACGACGTCGGTGTCGTGGAAGACGCCGATGACGGTCGTCTCGGGACCGAGATACGACTCCAGCAGGTCGATTGCGGCCCGCCGGGTCTCGGGGTCGAGCGCGCTCGTCGGTTCGTCCAACAGGAGCAGTTTCGGCTTCGGAGCCAGCGCCTGCGCGAGGTTGACGCGCTGGCGCTCCCCGCCGGAGAACGTCGCCGGATAGGCGTTCCACAACGCCTCGGGAACCGACAGCGCCGAGAGCAGTTCGCGCGCCGTCTCGCGTGCCGCCTCCCGGTCGACACCCTGTTCGACGAGCGGACGACCCACCACGTCGACGGCGGACACCCGCGGAATCTCGTCGAGGAACTGTGAGGTGTAGCCGACGATGTCGCCCCGGAGGCCGACGACCGTTCGGTTCGAACAGGCCGTCAGATCGACGTCCCCGTCAGGGCCGTGGTAGGTGACCGACCCCGAACTGGGGTCGTAGGTGCGGTACAGACATTTCAGCAGCGACGACTTGCCGCTGCCGGACTCTCCGACGACAGCGACGAACTCGCCTTCGCTGACGTCGAACGATACGTCGTCGAGCCCGACGACCTGCGTGTCGCCGAGCACGTGCATGTCGAAGGTCTTGCTGAGACCGTCGATGGACAGGATTGTCATATAACTGAATTGATGAGGGTCTGGGTGTACTCGTGGTGCGGGTCTTCCATGATGCGGTCGGTGAGCCCGGACTCGACGATGCGACCGTGTCGCATCACTAGCGTCCGGTCGGCGAGCAGGCGGACGACGCCGAGGTCGTGCGAGACGACGACGGCCGCGACGCCCTCCTCGCGCTGGACCCGGCGGAACATGTCGAGCACGCGGGCCTGGATGCTTACGTCCAGGCCGGTCGTCGGTTCGTCGAGGACGACTAGGTCGGGGTCGGTCGCCAGCGCACGGGCGATTTGGACGCGCCGTTGCATCCCGCCCGAGTATGTCCGCGTCGGGTCGTCCATCCGGGCGATCGGTATCTCGGTCTCCCCGAACAGTTCGCGGACGCGCTCGCGGACGTCTTCGTAGGAGCGCCACCCGGCCGAGAGGAGTTTCTCGGCCACGTTGCCGCCACCGGTGAAATCCAGGTCGAGGCCGTCGCGGATGTGTTGGTGGACAAAAGCGATGTCGCCCGTCCGAAGATCGTGGCGGGTCTGGTAGTCCACGTCCAGCAGGTTGCCATCGTGGCCCGCGTAGAACACTTTGCCGTCGGTTTTGGCCTCCGGATCCCGTTCCAGCGACAACGTCTGCGCGAGACTGGACTTACCCGAGCCGGACTCGCCGACGATACCGAGCACCTCGCCGGACGCGACATCGAGGTCCGCCTCCGCGCAGGCGACGACGCTCCCGCAGTGGGGACACTGGTTCGTCCCGGCACGGTCTCCGGTCGCGCCGAGACATTCCGGACACCCGGAGCCGTAGATCGTCTGGATACCGGACGCCTCAAGCAGTGTCACGCCTGCTCACCCCCGTCGTCGCCGTCCGGTGTTCCGGGCCCCCAGTCGACGTTCGATCGGTCAAGATGGTGGTCCTTCGTGAGGTCCGGGTTCTCGCGGCGCTTGGCGCAGAAGCTCGCGTCGTTACAGGCGTAGCGGGTCTGAAATCCCTCCCCACGGTCGGTTTCGTCGGCGCTGTCGTCCTCCGAGTCCGGTGACCCGTGCTCTTTTGAAACCTCTACCAGATAGGTGTCGGTTGAACCGCAGGCGTGACACTGCTCTCCGGGGAAGCGCTCGACGGTGAACGCTCGGTCCTCGAAAGCGAGCGGTTCGACCGACGTGTGCGGCGGGACGGCGTAGATGCGTGCCTCTCGCCCCGCCGCCAGGATCGTCAGGTGGTTTGCGTCGTCGAGTTTCGGCACGTCCCACCGGGGGATCGGCGAGGGGTCCATCAGGTACCGGTTCGCTACCATCGTCGGGTACCGCGAGGCGATGTTGATCTCGCCGTACTCGACGACGTTCTCGTAGAGGTGGACCCACATCTTCCCGTAGTTCCGGTGGGCGTGTCGCCGCCGGTTGGCCGCGTCCGAGGGGTCGACCTTCCGGAGGGCGTCGGTGATCGGCACCTGCAACACGATCCGTTGCTCGTCGGTCAGCACCTCCTCGGGGATGCGGTGACGGCTCTGAATCAGGTCCGCCTCAGTCGTGTCGGTGGTCGTCGCCACGTCGGCGGTGTCGGCTGCGAGCCGGCGGATGTTTGCGGCGTTGACGCTCTCGTCGGCCCCTTGGTCGATCACCTTGAACGTGTCTGACGGCCCGAGAAGCGACAGCGACGCCTGGATGCCGCCGGTTCCCCAGCCGCGGGCCAGCGGCATCGGCCGCGAGGCGTACGGCACCTGGTGGCCGGGGACGGCGACGGCCTTCAGCATCGCACGCCGAACCTCCCGTTTCGTGTGCTCGTCGAGGTATGCGTAGTTGTACCCGGCGACGCCGTCCGTCTCGATTTCCGCCAAGGCGGCGTCGACGGAGTCGGTCGTAACGGGCGTTCCGCCGTCGGTCTCGATCGACCGGTCGTCAGTCATCGTCGCTCACCCCCGCGGCCGGCTGAGCTTCCGCCTCGTCCGTGTCTGTCCGGTCTTCCCCTGTCAGCCCTTGGCGCTCCCGAATCGACCGGATCCGGTCGAGGATCGACTGGAAGGTGACGTAGTGGGGGAGTTTGAGGTGTTCGATGAAGCCGAACGAGTCCATCCCGTCGACCGTGTCGAGGACGAACTCGGCGTTCTCGGCCGGTTCCGCCTCGCTGTCGAGCTGGATCGAGGCGTCGAGGACTGTCATCCCGATGGCCTTGCGCTCGTTGCGGCCGAACGTCAGCCCGTAGCCGAAGGCGAACTGCGGGTCCTCGCGCTTCTCGTAGACCGGGACGACCGCCTCCGACTCGGTCACGTCGGTGTGGGTAACCGTCACCGTATCGCCGGTGTAAGGATGTTCGATCCGGACGGGGAGCCGACCGACCCGGACCTCCGCGAGCGTCGGGTGGACCTGACCGTAACCCCGCAACGCGGAGTAGCCCAGCGCGGTTACGGCCCCCGTCTCACCGCGGGCGAGTTCCTGAAGCACCTCGTCGCGCTCGGGCGGATGCGTGACCGACTCCCTAGTGGTGTCGTTCGGCTCCTCGATGCCGGGTTCGTCGGGTTCGTGTAACAGCCCTTCCTCGCGGAGTAGTTCCGTCACGTTGGTCAGTCGGTCGGGGTCACCCTCCTCGTCAAGGTCCCACTTCGCGGTCGGGTCCGTCGTTTCGCCCTCCCCGAGCGAGAAATCCAGCAGTCGGCGGGTGTAGTCTTTGGTCGCACCCAGAATCTGTCCGCCCGGCACGTCTTTGAACGCCGGCGAGACTCGTCGGCTGGCGATCATCTCGCCCGGATCGGCGGTGATCGTTTCGTCGTACCGTTCCAGCGTCGAGCGGTACGCCCGGAGCAGGAACGCCGCCTCGACAGTGTCGCCCTGCGCCTGCTTGACCGCCAGCGCCGCCAGCCGCGGCGCGTAAAGGGCGCTATCGCTCATGGTCTGTGCGGTGAGCCGTCCGAGTTGCTCGTCTAGCTGGTCGGCTCCGAGCTCCGAAGAATCGCCCGCGACGCGCTGTTTCTCGAACAGCTGCTCGGCGCGTTCGATCACCTCCTCGCCGGCCGTAACAGCGACATAGCCCATTCAGACCACCTCCATCGTCACCGACCGGGGAACGGCCGCAAGACGCTCTTGGGCGGCGAAGACCGCCTCGACGCCGAGAGGGTAGTCGGACTGTGCCGCTGCCAGCGCCGAGAGCTGGGCCTCGGGCAGCGACACCGAAAGCGTCCTCGTGCCGTCGACGCCGGGCCCGGAGAGTGTGACCGTCGTCCCATCGGACCGCCCGGTTGCGACCGTCTCGACGCGGTAGACCACCGTTGCGCCCTCGCTGGGCTCGACGAGCGACCCACGCTTGCACTCCCGGACGTCGACGGCGGCGTGATCCGGCACGTGGACGACGTCTGCCGCCTCCGGCGGCGCCGAGTCGAGACGACCCTGTCCCGAGAGTGCGTCCCGAAGGGTATCGTCGTCGGTCGCGACCGTCACCTCGTGATCGACGAGCGTCGAGACCACAGCGTGATCGGCAGGGGACGGAACGGTATGGACGGTCCCGGGTCGGCTCATTGCCGACAAGAGGCCGTCGAACGTCCGTCGCGTGTCGTGGACCGGATCGATGCCGAGCGCCCTCACTGCTGGTCCTCTATCGTCTCGAACTCGACAGCGGTGTGGAGGCTCTCGGCCCACGATTGCCGTCGCCGATCGCGCTGTCGGGTTTCGACTTCTTGGAGGGCCTCGACGATGGTCGGTGTCCGGTCGTGGTCCCCGGCCACGGCGGCGTCGACGATCGCTCCCGAGAGCGCGGCTCGCTCGTTTTTGCCGGGGACCATCGCGAACCCGCGCGTTCCCGAGAGTTCGACCTCGGCGGGGGTGACGACGACCTCCCCGAGGTTGAACGGTCGACGCTCGACCGGCTCCTGGACCCGTTGCATCAGCAACTTCGGTCGCGGGTCCTGTCGGATCGACAGCGGTGGGTCGTCTTCGAGGACCTCGTTGGCAAAACTCGCGAGCTGCTCTCCTTCGCAGGCCGCGATCAACTCGAACCGGTCGGACCTGTCGTGTGGATCTGCCATGTACTCGGGCGAACCACGCGGAACCGACTGTATAAGACTTCGCTGGGGACTCTCTATGGATCGCTCGGCACCGGGGGCGATCCCACCCATCGCCTGTACGAGTACAGACGAGTATGTACCCGCTGTGCTGGGAGATGGTGTCAGCCGGATTCGAAAACCATCGACACGGGGGCTTTGGACTCTACCCAGTCAACCGTTATTTACCCCCTTTTCCAGTACAGAGTTGATGTCCGACAGAGAGGGCGACGCCGGTATGGGCGAACCGACGGCGAACAGCGACAGCCGAACAGGACAGATCAGTCGGCGGAACTTCGTCGCCGGCGGCGCGGCGACCGCGCTCACGGCAGGGCTGGCAGGCTGCGGTGGCGTCCTCGGCAGTGGTGGCAACGGCAACACGAACACGGTCACGATGCTGCTTACACCGGGGACCCCGGCAGACGCCCGCAGACGGTACAAACCGGTTCAGAACCTTCTTAACGCCGAGATTGACGGCGCCGAGTTCGAGATGACAGTCCCGACGGACTACTCGGCAATTCTCCCGGCGCTCGAGAGCGAGCAGGCCGAAATCGGCATGGACGACGTGACGGTGCTGGCGAATCCGGATAAAATGGATATCTACGGCTCGACCGTGACCGGGGGATCAGCGTTTTACTTCTCGCTGATGGTCGTCCCGCCGGAATCGGACCTCGGCGGGCCCGAAGACGTCGAGGGCCAGACGTGGGCGTTCGCCGACCGCCTCTCGACCAGCGGGTCTATCTTCGCGCTGTACGCGCTCCAGCAAGCCGGGCTCGATATCGGTGAGGCCCCGAAAGGCGATCCGGCCGACTTCGAGGGAAGTTGGACCGACCACGACCAGGCGCTCCAGCGGGTCGCGGAGGGCCAAGCCGACGGGGCGACGACCTGGGGCGGCAACGGCATCCCGCACCTGCCGGAGGGGACTGAGGTGCCAGACCGGGTCGACGAGAATAGTTCGTTCCTCGGTACGATGGGCACCGAAACGCCGGAGTTCAAAGCGGTCTGGTGGTCGTTCCCCATCCCGAAACAGCCGATATACGCCCGCAGTACTTGGGAGTCCGACATCAAAACCGAGGTTGGGGAAGTGCTTCGAGGCTCCGACCAGGAAACGATCCGACAGCACTATCCTGATGACTACAACGAGGAGGAGCTTCCGTTCACCACGCTCACTGACACGACGATAGACGATTATCAACCGATCATCGATCGGATGAACGCAGTCGGCATCGAGCCCGGCGCGTAACCACCCACTTCGAGTTTTCCAATGAGCACACTCAAAGTCGAGAACCTGTCGAAGCAGTACGAGGACGTGACCGCCCTCGAAGACGTGTCCTTCGAGATCGAAGACGAGTTCGTCGTCCTACTGGGCGAATCGGGGGCCGGAAAGTCGACGCTGTTGCGGTGCGTTAACGGCCTGACCGAACCGACCGAGGGGTCGATCTACCTCGACGGCGAGGAGATCACGGGTTCGATGACGGATGTCGGGATGATCTTCCAGCAGCACAACCTCGTCGAGGGCGTTTCGGCGTATCTCAACGCGCTTACAGGGTCACTGGACCGCGTCTCGCTGCTGAAGAGTATGCTCCAGTGGCAGTCCCGAGAAGACAAAGTTCGGGCGCTGGAAGCCCTCGAGACCGTTGGGCTGCTCGACGAGAGCCATCAGAAGGTCGCGCGGATGTCCGGTGGCCAACAGCAGCGTGTCGGTATCGGGAGAGCCCTCGTGCAGGATCCGGCGTTGTTGCTGGCCGACGAACCGGTCGCGAGCCTAGACCCCTCCAGTGCCGAATCGGTGATGGGCTATCTCCGCAAGGCAGCCACGGAACACGACGTGACCGCACTGGTGAGCCTCCACCAGGTGAACGTCGCCGCACACTTCGGTGATCGGTTCATCGGCCTCCGCGACGGGAAGAAACTGTTCGACGTCGAGCGCGGCGAACTAACGCCGACGTTGATCGACGAACTCTACGGGAGCGTCGAGACGGTCAGCCTCGCCGAACAGGAGGGCGTTGCCGGGTCGACCCCGGACGAGATCGTCGATACACGGGCCGAGGAGATCAAACGGGAGGCCGAAGTATGAGCTCACCGCCTTCGGATATGAGCTCTCTCGCGGCCTATTTCGGCTACGGCGACGACGGCGACTCGCCGGCCGAACGGAAGCTTCAGGACATGAAGCGCCGCAAGACCCGCCGACGGCTCTGGACGCTCGTCGGCCTGCTCGCCACGTACGGGCTGTTCTACGTGAGCCTCCTCCTCATCGATTTTAGCCTCGGCGAACTGGTCGGTCAAGTGGACCAGTTCTACGAGGCGCTACAGGGGTACTTCCCGCCGACGACGTACTTCGGCATCCCGTTCGTGGACTTGGGCGCGTACACGAGTTTCATTCTTGAGGAGAACCTGATCCTCACGATCGAGGGCGGCCAGATTGTCTGGGGTGCGATGTTCGTCACGATGGCTGTCGCCTTCGCGGGGACGGTGCTCGGGCTCCCGCTGGCGCTGTTTTTTGGCGTTATGTCCAGCGAGCGGGTCGTCCCCTACCCGTTCAACTTCGTCTTCCGCGGGACGATGAGCCTCATCCGTGCGATTCCGGGACTGGTGTGGTTCCTGATCCTGATCCCGCTAGCGGGTGTTACGCCTTTCACCGGCGCGCTGGCGATCATGGTCGACACCACGGGCTATCTCGGGCGGCTGTTCACCGACGAACTCGA
>CAZVCA010000027.1:0-11641 GCA_964626045.1 uncultured Halobacteriales archaeon
GTTCAAATCGGGGAGGGCGGACTGCGTCGCCGAACAGAGTGAGGCGACGTTTTGAGCGAGCGGCGAAGCCGCGAGCCTTCTGCGCGAACCATCGAAGACCGTGAGAGCGGTGAGCGCGAAGTACATCCCCCGATACGATTTGAATCAGCGAGGCGAAGCCCGGAACGGCGCGAAGCGCCGCACGCCCGGACCGTCTCGTGCGCTTCAAATCGGGGAGGGCGGACTGCGAGGCCCGACCAACGAGAGCGCCTCGGTTTGCGCGAACGGTGAACGGAGTGAGCCGTGAGCATCGTTTTCAGCCGATGAGGAAGACAATAGAACAGTTTCCCCCGTTCTTTGGGCGGAGCGCGGACCAGTGCGACGAGCGAAATACCTCGTCATTAATCCTGCCGACTCGATTTGAACCGGCACCCTGTTGGGAAGCATAACTCACGGCACAGGTCGCCCGATCCGTGACGCCAACGTTTGCTCGGAATCGGTTGCCAGCTGAGCAAACCGCTTAGTAGAGATGTACCACGGCATGCTGCGAGGAACCAAGCAAAAACAAAAACACGTGAGAAAAATCCACGTAAAATTTGTCGCACTACAGCCGATTGACGATCGAAAGATAATCGTCTTCTTCGATTGCCTTCAGCGTGTGCGATTCGTATTCGCCGCCCTGCTCGGCTTTGAGCGCGAACTCCGCATACGATTTGTCGTCCGGGAATTCCGCGATCGTCACGAAGTCACATTTCCCGAAGGTAAGGAACATGTCTTCGATGCTGCCGCCGGTTTCTTCGGCCAGTTTCCGCATCTCCGTGGTTCGATCCGAACTCTCCCCGATGTGTTTACGGCCCTTTTCCGTGAGCGAGGTCAATCGGACGTATTTTGGCATGGTTGTGCGGTCTGGGCTGGTATCCCTGTCCCGAGGGTGATCGACACCTACCTGATTATCACGTCCGGGCGGTTCCCGGGCCAACATTTACATATTATAATAAATCGATATTAAATGTTCGGAAAACTTATATAAATAACGTGTCGACGATCTTTTCGTTTATAAAACCGCGCAATCGACCATCTTCAGCGCGAGCAATCAATAAAGATAGATGACATGTCTCGTCCTCAATCGATGTCATCGGTTGCGTGGTGACCGGGGGCAAATGCTGAACGGTAATACACGAGCAGTGCGTCGGAACACGGGAACTTGCCGGTCACGGGGGGCTGCACCGGTCGCGAAGGGATGATCCACTCGACGGCCACAATTCCACGAAGCGTCCGACCGATGTCCCATCAGGTGGACCAGGTCGACAGGCCGTCGACAGCGCTCACCGTCACGTCAAACCTCAATAGATACGGGTTTCAGATCGGCTCCGTCTCGTGGAGAAACGTCTGAAACTCCATCGTCCGTCCCTCGGGATCCTCGGCGAAGAATTGATAGATGTCATATTCCTCGTTGACGACCGGCTCCCCATTTGCCCGCTCGGCAAACCGATCGTAAAACGCGTGGACGCCAGCCCGCGTCTCCGTGACGAACGTCAGCGTCCCGTCGGTCTCGGCCTCGTCACTCGCACAGAAGCCGAAAAGCTGGTTGTCGTACTGGAGAATCGTACACGCGGCCTGTTCCAACCACACTTCGGCGCCGACCTCCTCGACGTAAAACGCCGACATGGCCTCGTAATCACGCGAGCCGAAAAACACGATACCGGTCATAGGTCCGCGAGTGCCCGACGGCCGAAAACTGTTCGGGGTCAGTTCAAAAGCGTCGCGTCGAGTTCGATGTCGACCCCGGCAAGTGCCTTTGAGACCGGGCAGTTTTCCTTGGCGTCGCTGGCGAATTCCTGAAAGGTATCCGCGTCGATGTCCGGAACCGTCGCTTCGACGCGAAGTTCGATCGTCGTTATCGACAGCGAATTCCCATCGAGTGTGACCTGGGCGTCGGTCTCGACGGCCTGTGGATCAAACCCTTCCTCCGCGAGCGCGTTGGCGAGCGCCATCGAGAAGCAGCCGGCGTGTGCAGCACCGATTAGCTCCTCCGGGTTCGTTCCCGATCCGTCCTCGAAGCGAGAGGCAAAGGAATAGGCCCCTTTGAACGCCCCGCTGCCGAGAGCCATCGAACCGTCGCCGTCTTTGAGTGAGCCGTTCCACTGCGCGTTTGCGTGTCGTACAGGCATCGATTGATCCCCTCAAAACACCAACGGGTCCCGTCCGAATAGGGCTTGTTGCTCCGGCGAGTCCCGCTATCCGAGCGAATGCCGGAACAGTTTGATCCCGAGCATGAGTAGAATCCCGACGAGGAAGACCACGAAGTAGACCGCGGCCTTGCGGATGTTCGTCTCGTGTTTGATCTCGGGGATCAGGTCGCTGCTCGCGATGTAGATGAAGTTCCCGGCCGCAAATGGGAGGAGGAAGGTGGTCGTTCCACCCAGAATACTCGTGAATGCGAACCCGACGAGGCCGCCGACGATCACCACCGCCTGGGTGAGGTAATTGAGGACGAGGGCCTGTAATCGGTCGAACCCACCATAGACCAGGACGCCGAAATCACCAATTTCCTGAGGGATCTCGTGAAGGGCGATCGCTGCCGCGGTAACCAGCCCGACGTCCACGCCGACGAGGAAGGCTCCGGCGATGACCAGCCCGTCGATGAAATTGTGGACCGTGTCCGAGATGAGCACCAGATAGGACACGGCGTCTTTCTCGTGGGTCGTGCCGTGGTGGTGATGCCAGTGGATGAACTGCTCGAGGACGTAAAACAGACAGAAGCCCGCGATCAGCACGAGAAACATCGGCAGCGTGTTGTCGACGCCATATTCCCTGATCGCCCGCGGCAGGAGGTGGAGGAAGGCCCCACCGATGAGCGCCCCGGCCGCGAGGGCGACCAGGACGAGCAGGACCCGATCCAGCAGTTCCTCGTTGAGGAAGAAGGTCAACACGCCGATCCAGGCGAGCAGACTGATGAAAAACGTCGTGAGGAGGATCCAGGCCAGTGGGCTCATGCGGGGGGTGGGTGCAGAGACATCGACTCGCGTTGAGAACGGTCGCCTTCCTCAGACCGGCATCTCGTCGTCCTGATGTTTCCTGCCCTTTGCCTTGCCGCGATCACCGCTTTTCCCCAGGACCCACATGATCGCCAAAAGCGGCCACATGGGCATGAGAACCAGCGCGATTCCGACAGCCATCATCCAGCCAAACGCAGTCATCTCCGGCGCGAAATGGCCGGGCGTCGGTGGGGTGACGGTATCCATACAGATCGCTTGATCGCCCTAGGCAAAAGTCGTGACGGTTCGCTTCCCCGGGGATTTCCCCAGCTGACAGAGCCCGACCCCACCGGCGGACGCCCCTCGCCCGTAACGTAAATCAACGCCGGCGCCCGGTTCAGCACACGTGAACATGATGGCTGGTCGCGCCGGAGACACCCGACGGTCGGCGAGGTCGATCCGATGGTAGAAGTGCTGGCGGTTGCCTCCGGCAAAGGTGGCACCGGCAAGACGACGGCGACTCTGGCACTGGGCATGGCCCTGGCCGAGCGATACGACGTCACGGTGATCGATACGGACACCGGGATGGCGAACTTGCTCTTTCATGCCGGCTTGGCCGACGTGCCGGTGACCCTGCACGATCTATTAACGGATGGGTCCACCGTGCCGATCTCGGAAGCCGTCTATTCCCGGTACGGAATGGATATCGTTCCCTGTGGGACGAGTCTCGGGGCGTTCAGCGACGCAAACCCGGACCGCCTCCAGGAGGTGATCGCTTTACTGGCCACGAACACCGACATCCTCCTGCTCGACTCGCCGGCGACACTCGGCAGCCGGAACGCGGTCTTGCCGGTCGTCATCGCTGACCGGATCGTGCTCGTGGTGCAGCCCACCATTCCGGCGATCACAGACGGGTTGAAGGTCCAGGAGTACGCGACTGCCTACGGGACCGACGTCGCCGGGCTGCTTTTCAACAAGGTCCACGACCCGGCGGAAGTCGAGCGGATCGGCGAGCGTGCCGGATCCTACGTCAACGGGCCGGTCCTGGGCTCGGTTCCGATGGACGACGCGGCGCGGGAGGCCCGAAAGGCTGGGGCCCCGCTGCTCGCCCATGCGCCGGAGAGCCCTGCCGCCAAGGCCTTCCAATCGATCGCGGCGGATCTCGAGGTCGACCCCTCGAACCCGGATCGCGTGGCCGACCGGTTCCGTAACGCGGTCATCCCCGACGGGCCATGACCAGGCCCGACGGTCACACGCGGTTCGACAGGGTCGTCATGTCAGTCGGCGATCTGCTTCGGGAGGCACTGGACGTGTCCCTCAGGGGGTATGGCGAAATCGTCCCGCAGGCAGGCCTCCTCGGGGATGAGGCCGGTTGCTGTGTCATCTGGTTCGAGGCCGGGGTTCCCCAACGCGCCCACCATACCGGAACCGGCCGTGTGGGCTCGGAGGCATTGGCAGATATCGCCGAAACGGGGCCATACAGAGTCCAGCTCGTGGAAATCGACGGGACCGAGCCCGTCAAACAGGGTGACCTCGATCCGACCGCTCCGGCCGAGCAGGTGGTCGGGGACACCGCACTCGCCGACCGAACTGCACGCGCGGCTGGGGGAACTGATTCCTCGGACCCGGGAGACGATCTCGATGCCGTCGAAGCCTTCCTCGCGGACGAGGACAAGATCGAGGCCATCCAGAAACGGGCGGCGATGGAGGCCAGACGACGGGCCGAAGAGTGGGGGCTCGACTCAGTCGAGGGCTCAGAGCAAGCCGGCGAGGCGAAAGCCGACAGCGGCGATGACGAGCAAAACGCCCGAATGTAACAACCCTTCGTACACCCCTCGGCCGGTCAGGCCAGCGAACAAGCCACTCGCGAGCATCGTCACCTGCGTGAGAACGAACAACTCCGGGCGGGGCGTCGGATCGGCCGCACCCAGTTCCATCGTGACCCCGGCGACGGGACCGGTGGGGGTGGCCGTTTCCAGGATCATTCCGTTCACGACCGCGATGATCGCGACCACGAACGTGGCGACCGCGCCCCCGATAAGCAGGACGGCCGGAAAGCCACCCCGACGGGCGTCGGCCCCGTGCTCGAGGCGACCGGTCTCTGTTCGAAGGTGGGAAACGGCGGCCTTCGCGTCAGCCCCGGCTTCGATGGCACCGATGGCGAGCCCGATCGTCCGGCCGGCAACGGGCGTCCCGATCCGCCCGACGAACCGTTCGAGTGCCCGTTTTCGACCCCCCGCAGGCCCCTGGAGAAGCCGGAGGTCAGCAGCGAGCTTCTCGACTGGGCCCTGGAGCGGGCCGTTTTGCTCCTCCATAGCGATGTCGGCGACAGCCGCTCGTAGCGGACTGCCCCCGTCGAGTCTGTCGGATAACTGATGGACGAAACTTGGCAACGCCGCGTCCATTCGTGACCGGCGACGGGCCCGCCGGAGGTCGACGAGGCCCGTCGGGAGCGCGACGACGAGGTATCCCACGAGGAGTGTCAAACCGAGGTTCCAACCAAGGAGGACTCCCAGCCCGAGAACCGCCATCGCGATCGGCCCGGTGACGAGGAGTGTGTTCGTTGGGTTGGCGAGGCACCGTCGAACGGTCTGCCGGACGCTTTGGGCCGGTTCGGGCACGGCCCACCGATCGGCTTGCGGACGGAGCACGATCGCGAAAAGCGCAGCTGTTCCGCCGATGACGACGATCGCCCCCGTCCCCACCAGTGTCAGCAGGTTTGCCTGGACGGGACCGAGCAGGTCGGCCGTCGGCCCCTCAATGCCAGGCACCAGGACACCGGCCCAGAGGAAACCGATGGTGACCAAAAGTGGGGCGGCAAGCAGGACGACGAACGTCCCGATCACGCGTCCTCGCAGACGTCCTTCCCGTCTGGACCGCCGTTCGTCTTCGGTCGCGAGCAGGCGACTTTCCGCTGCCAAAAACGACCGGAGTGGCTCGTCCCCCTGGCGGGCCCGTTTGACGAAGGTTACGAGAAACGGGGCGAGCGTGCTGTTTGCCGGGGTGTCCCTCGCCGCCGCTTTGACCGCCGCCTGATAGCGGCCTGTCAGGGCCGCCCGGCGCCGAATCGCGTCGAAGCGCCTGGCAGTGGCGCCGTGAATCTGCTCCCGCGAAGCGACCGCTTCGACGAGGGTTCGGAGATCCGGGGCTGCTGTCGCGACGACCCGCAGGAAGCGAACCGCGCCGGGAAGCGTTCGCTGGATCCGGGTTCGACGCCGTCGAGCGAGGCTCCTGAGGGCGAGGGAGACGAGGCGATCGAAGGTCAGGCGTGTCATCAGTCCGAGGACCGTTCCAAAGCCAGCCGCGATTGTCGCGAGTTGCCACGCCGGTGCTGAACGAAGAATCGAATCCAGTTCGCCACCGCTCGTTGCCCCGACGAGCAGGTCGTAACCGACAAGCCCGGCCATCCAGGCCACCGCGAGCGCGAGGACCCAGCCGATGGCATACTGGCGGATGCGGAAGGTCTCATAGGGGTGGGACGTCCCGAGGGCCCGGAATCGCGAGCGATCGGTCGTTCGTGCTCGTGTCTCCAGCTGGTGGCTGAAGGCCCGGTAGGCGATCCCATCGAGCAGCCGGAACACCCGTCGGATCATCGTCGTTGCAGCCGCTCGATGGTTGCTGGTTCGTCGGTTCGGAGATCTGCCAGGAACCGCAAGAGTGCCTCGCGATCCGTCGAATCCTCCGAGAGCAGGTACTCGACGTAGCGATATCGCCTCGCGAATGCCTGCTCGAGGCTCGTGTCGCTTTCATCGCGGCTCAATTCGTCCCGGAAAGCGGGACTGAGTGTCGGGAGATCGGCTTCCGGGTCCTCCTGGCTGACGGGATCCCACGTGAGTGCGGCCGGTCGATCGCGTTCGGGGACCCCAGGTGTGTCAAGGGACGGGATCCACCCGGTGGCCTCACGATCGGTCGTCGGGACGTCGAGTTCCACGACGAGATCGACTGTCGTCCCGAACTGTCGTGTCACCCCCGCTTCCTGGAGCAGGTGGCCGAACAGCCGCCGACTCGCACTTCGAGCGGCGGCGAAGGTCGACTGGCCTTTGGCGATGATTTCACCCAACCGTGCCAGGTCGGCTTCGCCCGTCACTCCCGGGACGACCGCGACATCCGGGTGGAGTGCTTGGCGCTTCCGGGCGGACGTCCACGGCTCGACATCGGCGTCTCCCGAAGGGGCCGAGAGCCCGCTCTCGTGGGGCAGATCGATCGCCTCGGCGTTCGGCCCGATCGCGACAGGGCGCTGGGACGGCGGGATGAACGGCAGGTGCGCTTCGAGGACGTGCTCCGGTTCGGCGTCGACCGGCCCGACGAAGACGACCGTCCCGCGATTCGCTGTGACCGTCCAGACGGCGGCGACCAGCGCCGGCGAGAGGATCCCCTGTCGAATCAGGGCGATCGGCGTCGACGGATCGCCACGTTCGGCCGTGATCGAGGCGTGTCCCTGCTCCTCGCCGCTCGGAAGGGCCACCGAACAGTCCAGGTCTCGCGGCTCGTCGGCTGCGACACGGGTCAGAGAAATCGTGGCCGTCGGGTTCTCGACGCTGAGCTCGACGCCGCCGTCGGCCGCAAGCGACCGGGTCAAATCGACCAGTGTCGGTCGATCGTCGATCGTCATCGAGGCCGGCAGTCGCTTCGGCCCGACCGGATGGCTCCGATGGGGAACAACGGCGATTCGTTCTCCGATACCGTCGGCCTCGATCGATCGGATGGCCGGATCCCGCATCGGGATCGTGAGTGGTCCGTCCCCGACGAGATCCCTGGCGACGTAATAGGCCAACGCGTCGATCCGCTCCGAGCGTGTCGATCGTTCGGGGGTAAAATCGAATGGTCGCCCGCGGTCGGTCCAGGGGAGCAATCGCGTCAATCGATCGACTGGCCCGGCCCCAACTCGGCGGGTGAGCAACGTCCGGGCCCGCTCGAGGACAGCATCGAGTTCGTCTTCGAGGACTGCTTCCGGGGGCGATTCGAGAATCCGCTGTTTGACGGTATCGATGATCCCCCGATCGCCGGGGAAGAGATCCGGTTCGTCGACGAGGTACTGCCCCTCGAAGGTGTCCTCGCCGAGCACGTGGCTGCGAACAACTGTGACCGGGACGTCGATGCCGGCGAACGGAACCGTGGTCCGGGAGCGTCGCTCGCCGAGAAACCGATCGAGTGCCGGGACATCGGCCGAAAGCTCGGTGCTTGCCGGGGCGAACTCGCGCGTGTGCACGATCACCGTGTCGTCGGTGGTGTCCGCGATTTCCACCCGCTGATCGAGGGCCAGGGGCGTCAACGCCCCGAGTGACCGGAGCGAGGCGAGGAGGTGATACTGGACCCGTCTTCGACTCGCCGGCGAGCGCCCGTCGAGTTCCGGCAGATGGGCGGCGACGGGTTCGGACACTCCCGCTTTGATCCGTTCGACGGCACCGGCCCGCGTTTTGGGTCGGGACAGTCTCGAATCGTCAAACCGCCCTTCGGCCCGTTCCACAGCGGCCTGTTCCCGCTCGCTGAGCACTGGTTCCCGGGTTCGATACGCGTAGGCTGTCTCCGCGTCTGTGACGGTCGCGACGATCCCCTCTGAAACGTGATAGTGGGACCGCACCGACGGCGCATACCAGGCCCGTTGATCGTCGGGTGCCACGGGGCCAGGGACACTCCTCGCCAACGACTCGCTCATGGCTCCGGTTTGGCTGGTGCAGGGTTGTAAACGCTCGGACATCCACGCAATCGTATATCTTTTCCAATATGTGAGGCACAGAGATAACCAGTAGCAACGAGGGGGATCACGAAATTACGACGCAAACGTATTGCATCGCTAATCTTTCGACCGGGCAGCCGAACCGAAACGGACAAATGGGGCCTGCCGGTAAGGATTACCTGCGCCGAGGTAGCCTAGCCCGGCCAAGGCGGTTGCTTCGAGAGCAACTGTCCGTCAGGACTCGTGCGTTCAAATCGCACCCTCGGCGCTTTTCATACGACACAAACGAATGGCCCAGACTCATTTGAGTGACAACTGGTGTGTCCTCCGGCTGGTTCGACGGTCCGATAGAAGCGTCTCGGGCTGGTCGACACTGGGTATGGCCGTTCCCGAGCAGCCGTCAAACCGCTCCGGAGCACCCCTCAATCGTCTGAGGGGATGGCCGGGTCCGCTTCCGCAGCCAGCAGCCGGTCCAGCCCGTCCACGATAGCGTGAACGCTGCCGAGGGTAATGTCCGCCTCGCTGCCGGTCGCGGTCACTGACCGGTCGCCCCGGGACAGGGTCACCTCGACGGTGACGACGGCGTCGGTGCCGCCGGTGATCGCGTCGACGTGATACTCCTGGAGGTGGAAAGACAGGTTTCCCAGCGCCTTCTTGACTGCCGTCATCGCAGCATCGACGGGTCCGCTCCCGGTCCCGCTGGCGGTGCGTTCCTCGTCACCGACCCGGAGCCGAACACTCGCGGTCGGCGTTCCGGACCCGCTTGCGGCCGTCAGATCGATCAGTTCCACCAGCCTGTCGCGGTCGATGTCGGTCACGTCCTCCGCGATGGCCATCAGGTCAGTGTCGGTCACCCGTTTGCCGCGCTCGCCGAGGGCCTTGACCCGGGAGACGATTTCGGCGAGCTGCTCGTCTTCGACCGAGACGTCGAGTTCAGCGAGCGCCGCTTCCACGCCGGCCCGCCCGGCATGCTTCCCCAGGACCAGCCGGCGTTCACGCCCGACGGTCTCGGGCGAATACGGCTCGTACATCCGCTCGTCTTTGAGGGTGCCATCCGTGTGGATGCCACTCTCGTGGGCGAAGGCGTTCTGACCGCTCACGGCTTTGTTCGGGGGCAATTCCAGCCCCATCGCGTCGGCGACCAGCGTCGAGAGCCCGTAGAGGGATTCAGTCTCGACGGTCGTGATATCGTAGCCGTGCGAGAGGGAGATGACGACCTCTTCGAGGGCTGCGTTGCCGGCACGCTCGCCGATGCCGTTGACTGTCGCGTGGACGAGGTCGGCCCCGGCGCCGACGCCAGCGAGAGCGTTCATGAGCGCCAGCCCGAGATCGTCGTGGGTATGCACGCTCGTCGGGCCGAGGGCCGCGAGGCGCTCGACCGAATCGGCGACCTGATCCGGGGCGGCATGGCCGACGGTGTCCGCGTATGCGAACCGGTTCGCCCCGGCCTCGTGGGACACGCGGGCGAGATCGTCCAGGAAATCGGGGGCGGCCCGGCTTCCGTCCTCGCCGATCACCTCGACCCAGAGGTCGTGGTCGGTCGCGTATTCGACGAGTTCGGCCGTCGTCTGTCGGACTCCGTCCTTCGAGGTGCCGACCTTCGTCTCGATATGGCGGTCGCTCGCCGGGACCACGAGGTTGATGCCGTCCACACCGGCGTCGATTGCCAGGTCGACGTCGTGTTGGACGCCGCGGGCGAAGCTCGTGACCGTCGCGTCGAGGTCCAGGTCGGTGACCCGGCTGATCGCGCGCTGCTCGCCCGGGCCGGTGCAGGCGCTACCCGCCTCGATGACGGACACGCCGGCAGCCGAGAGCTCCCGGGCGATCTCGACTTTCTGGTCGGCCGAGAGGGAGACACCTGGGGCTTGCTCGCCGTCCCGGAGCGTGGTATCGAGGAGCTGTACGTCGTCGTCGGGGGGTGCGTTAGACAGCACCCGCAATAAATCGATCCGTGGTCATCGCTGCCACACGTGAAGCCAGGTGACCCGGGTATATAAATTACTCCAGTCGCGGCGCTCTCGCAAAATTTGTCTCACTCCTGGAGGCTGACCCGATCGCCTTCCGTGACCGCTGCAGCCGTACCGGCCGGGAGTTCGAAGATCTGATCGGCTTCCGCCCGGCCGTAGCCCGTCCACGGCTGCAATTGTTCGACGGCTCGCACCCTGTCGTCGACGGTCCAGACGACGTCGATCGGGACGCGGACGAAGACCATGTGGACGCCACGGGCTTTGGACTCGTCGAACGGGAAGACCAGTCCATATCCGTCCGGGAGCGAGGATTTGAACATCACCCCTTGTAACTGCCGGCGGAACGTGTCCGCGATGGACACGTTCGTGGCCAGGACGGTCGACGTGCCGTCCGCGACGTGTTCGACGTGCACGAGTCCTGCTCGGAGCGGTGGGGCGAAAAGATTTCCTCTCCCCAACCGGTGAGCTTCTGTGTGAAACGAACGCCCGCAGGCACGAGCGTCGGCGTGGGCGACCCTTACGACGTTGCGGGCCGCTGTGATCACGTCACGGGCGACGGGAAATGTCGATTCCCGCTCGAGCGGCCCGATAGCGATCCCGCGTTTGCAGCGCGGCGCCGAGGTGCTGACTTTGCCTGCCCGGTGGCTGCAGACGAGTGGGAGTGGCCGGACTGCCCCCACTACCGAGCCACGAGTGCCGCGGACACCTGTGCACGGTGTGGCCTCGAAGAGCGACGGCAGGCCCATTCGGACGCGCGACCGCTCCTGGAGGAACACCATCTGGTCTATCCGGACGAACGGGCGGTCTCCCACGAGATTACCGTCACGCTCTGTCGCTGGTGTCACGCAGCCGTCCACGAATCGTGGGCCAAAATCGACGACGACGTCAGTCCGGATCCGGAGGCGATGGCCGCGGCCGAAGCGCGGCGAAGCCAGGAACTTGCCGAACTCGATTTCGAGACCGCTGCCGATCGGTGGGAGCCGGATTAGGACCGCTGCCGATCGGTGGGAGCCGGATTAGGACCGCTGCCGATCGGTGGG
>CAZVCA010000027.1:11741-19440 GCA_964626045.1 uncultured Halobacteriales archaeon
TTAGGACCGCTGCCGATCGGTGGGAGCCGGATTAGGACCGCTGCCGATCGGTGGGAGCCGGATTAGGACCGCTGCCGATCGGTGGGGGGATAGATGCGGGAGAATGATCGAATTGAATCACGGACGCGCGTGTGAACGGCATTTCAGCGCCGAAAGCGACGACAGACCGACACTGAACGGGTGGGTTTTTCAGGCCGCTCCGGATAGAACCACCCAATGACGAAGATCCACGTGGTTGACAACCACGGCCAGTTCACTCATCTCGAACATCGGTTGCTTCGGGATCTGGACGGTGTCGAGACGGAACTCATCGACAACGAAACGCCGCCGTCGGAAATCGAGGCCGACGGCTTGGTCCTTTCGGGTGGGCCATCCATCGAGAAGACTGGTAATTCTGCGGCGTATCTCGACCTGGACATCCCGGTGCTTGGGATCTGTCTCGGGCACCAGCTCATCGCTCAGGAACTCGGGGGCGAGGTCAGTGCGGGCGAATACGGCGGGTACGCTGACGTGGAGGTCACCATCCTCGAGGAGACTGACCCACTCGTCGGCTCGCTCGCGCCCTCGATCCGCACCTGGGCGAGTCACGCCGATGAGGTCACCACCGTCCCACCCGGCTTTATCCGAACGGCCGAAAGTGAGGTCTGTGAAGTCGAAGCGATGGCCGACACCGAGCGGGATATCTACGGCGTCCAGTGGCACCCTGAGGTTGCCCACACCGAAGGTGGTGAGGAACTCTTCGCGAACTTCCGCGATATCTGTCAGTAACGATGACGACGACCCAGGGCGAACTGGCCGGCCTATCCCGGTACATCTTCCGGACGCCTCGCTGGTACTCCACGATGGCCGTCGGGATGGTTATCGCGATCCTCGTCGGCATCAGCGCCTTCGATTCGAGGTATTTGCTCGAAGACGCCTGGCTCGGCCTGTTCTACCTGGGGATTCCGACGATCATCGCGAGCGTGCTCACGGCCCCGATCGATCGGGCCCTCGGCGGGCAGTTCACCTTCAACCGCTCGACGCTGCTGGCGACGGTGAGCCTCATGATCGCCGTGACGGGGCTGGTCATCGCCGGATTCGTCGCGACGATTTCCGCGTTCGGGCAGAACTTCGTCTATGACGTGTTGATCGGTGTGCTGGCACTGATCTTCGCGTTTCGGTTTCTCGTCGTCCACGCGGTTTCCCGGACCCATCCCGTCGCCTCGCTGGTCCCGGCCAGCATTCAAACGCTGGCCGCTGGGATCTTCCTCTTCATCTACAGCGGCACGATGAACTTCGTCGTCGTCGGGGACCTGCATTACGTGCAGGCACTGCTCTCCCGCCCGGATCACGCACCCCCGGAGATTACGAACGCCTTTGCCCCCGAGGATTTCGTGTTGCTGTTCGGAATGTCGGCACTGTACACCGGGGTGGCCTACGCGTTCCTCCGCATTCTCGATCGCCCCTGGCGACGGAGTCTCGACGTGAGTGCCCTCGATTTCCTCCGCGGGTTCATCGGTCACATTGCGGAGGGGTCACGCGAACTCGAGGACTTCTTCGAGGAAATCGGTGAAGAGGCCGTCGTCCCGGTGAACGTGCTCTCGGTCCGGCGCATGGACGGTTCGGAGAAGGCTCGCTGGGTGCTCCCCATGATTCACCCGGGGCCGATGGGGGACATCGGTGGGGGCAACCTTCCCCAGCGTGTCGCCGAATCGACCGAAGGGCTCGCGTTCCCGCCCCACGCGACGGCCGGGCACGACTTCAACCTCGTCACCGAACGGGAAGTCGATACACTGATCGATGCTGCCGATAGCGCCGTCGCATCGATCGATTACACCGAACAGGCGACACCACCCGTCAGGGTGCAACAGGGCGAAGCATCGGTGCTCGGCCAGCGCTTTGACGGGGATGGATTGTTCGTCGCGACCTTTGCCCCCGGCTTCGCCGACGACATCGATTACGCCGTCGGCCTCGCGGCCGGCGCGGAAGCCCGCGTGCAGGGGTTAGAGGACGTGCTGATCGCCGACGCTCACAACAGCAACAACGGCCTGCAAGGCGACGATCTCGGTCACGTCGTTCCCGGAAGCCGTCGCTCCTTCGACCTGATTCGGGCCGTCAGCGAAACCGCGGAGACTCTCGAGGCGACGCCGTCAGGTTCCCTCGAACTCGGCACGGCCTGGGAACCGACGAACTGGAAGCCCGCCGAGGGGATCGGGCCGCTCGGGATTCGCGTGGCCGTGGCAGCCGTCGACGGCTCCGAGGTGGCCTACGTGCTGGTCGACGGGAATAACATGGCACCCGGGCTCCGCCAGAAAATCGTGGACGCCGTCGATAGCGTCGACGAAATCGAGGTCATGACGACTGACACACATATCGTCAACACGGTCGAGTCCTCGAATCAGGTCGGCAGCGTCATCGATCACGACGTGTTGATCGAGAAGATCGGTTCGCTCGTCGAGCAGGCCGAGGCGGATCTCGAACCGGTCGAAGCGGGCATGGCCTCGGAAACCGCAGCCGTGACTGTCTTCGGAAATGATCGAACGGAAACCCTCGCCAGCCAGGCCAACGCCGTGATTTCGATGGGAGGGGGGCTTGCCGCTGCGGTCATCGTCGCGACGGCCGCCGTGACCCTCCTGATCTTCTTCTTGACCTAATTCTCGGCGGCGAAGAGTTCGTCGACCGCGTCGCCAGCGACACGTGCAGCGTCGTCTGCGATCTGATCGAGATCAGCGTCGGCTGCCGGCGCGAGAATCGAGACGTCGACCTCGAGCACCTCGTCTTCGAAGGAGACCGTGAGGTCGAGGTCTTCGACGTTCGATTTCGAGAGGCGGGACAAAACGTAGCCGTGGGCCGCCTCGCTTGCCGTTTCGACGACTGCCTCCGGTTCGACCATGCTTACAGGTCAGGGGACGGCGGGCCGCCCGCAGCGCCGCCAGCGGCACCGCCGCCGGAGAGCAGGTTCTGGAGTTCTTCCTGGATCTCTTCGAACTGTTCGCGAACCCGGTTTTCCTGTTTCTCGAGTGTCTCGACGCGGACTTCGAGGGTGTCGGCCTTGTCTTCGAGTTCCTCTTGGGCCTCCTCGTAGTCGGTTTCGACGAGCAGTTCGCCCACCTCTCGGTACATCGTCGTTTCCTCGTCGATGTTCTCGAGTTCGTCGAGCGCCGTTTCGGTCTCGGTGAGGTCCGATTCGGCCTGCTGTTTCTGCATCGAAACCTTCTGTGCAGTCTCCTGAAGGTCTTCGAGATCTTCGACTTTCTCCTGTGCTTCCGGCGGAAGATTGCCCTGCATGCTCGTTGGGAAGAGGGGCCGACTAAAAAGTCCCCCGTTGTGGGTCGGCCATGAGAACGCCGTGCAGATATCGATCTGGGCCAGGCGTCGACAGGCTTGAAAGCGTGGCTCGTGTATCCGCGACTGATGCGACCGATCGTCGGACTCGTTGCCATGGCCGTGTTTCTGGGGAGCGTCGTCGGTGCCGGCGCAGGTGTCCTCGTCTTCGGCGCTGACGCCGGACCGTCCCTGCACGCCCCGGAACCGGCCAGTTCGATGCCGAGTGAAGCAACTGATACCGTGTATGCGGGCAACCTCACCGGCCTGTACGATTCCACGATCGATTCGATCGGCACGATCCGCGTCGAAAGGGAGCGGGGCAGTTCACAGGGATCCGGGTTCATCTATCAGGACAGATACATCGTTACGAACGAACACGTCGTCGCGGATGCAACGGCACTGTCCGTCCAGTTCGCGGACGGCGTCTGGCAAAATGCATCCCTGGTCGGGATGGACACGTACACGGACCTCGCAGTGATTCAGGTCGACTCGATGCCCCCGACGGCCGAACCACTCCCTATCGCCGACACCGTTCCGGAACCTGGACAGTTCGTCGCCGCCTTCGGGAGTCCGTTCGGGCTCCAGGGGACCATCACGCATGGCATCGTGAGCGGCGTCAACCGCTCGATGGCGGTCAGCGGTGGCTTCTCGATTCCAGATACCGTTCAGACGGACGCTCCGATCAATCCGGGGAACAGCGGGGGCCCGCTCGTGTCGATGGATGGCACGGTTGTCGGCGTGAACCGGGCGAAAAGCGGTGATAACGTCGGGTTTGCGATTTCGGCCCACGTCGTCAACCGGGTGGTCCCCGAACTCATCGACCACGGTGCGGTTGCGCATTCCTATATGGGCATCCGATCGGTCCCGGTCACCCCGAACGTGGCAGCAAGCCACGACCTCGCCCGGGCGACTGGGATCGCCGTCGTCGACGTGCTGCCGGAGGGTCCCGCTGACGGGGTCCTCCAGGCGGGTGAATGGGACGAAACTGGCCGTGTGCCCACGGACGCGGACGTCCTGCTGGCCATCGACGACACCCCGATCAGGAGTCACGAGGACCTCAGTCGCTACTTGCTCTTGCACACGCAACCCGGTGATACCGTGTCGCTGACGGTCTACCGGGACGGCACCCGAACGACGGTCGACCTCGAACTTGGCGAACGACCGCCCGCCTGATCAGGGCTCGGACTCGACGGACGGGCCGGCCGCCACGACCTGTTCGGCCACGGTGACAAAGCCCGTCCAGGTATTGTGTCCGGCTCGAAGCGCGACCGGATCGCTCGCTTCGAGACGAATTTCGAGCGTCGAACCGGTCCGCCCGACCGAAACGTGGGTCCGGTCGCCGGCGATGTCGCCCACCTCTGGTTCGATCGCTGCCTGAACGAGGCGAGCCTGGCTGACCGACGCATACGGGACAGAAAGTGTCGCTTCGTGCACTACTCGACAGAGACTTCTTTGATGTCCCGGCTCCGCTCCTTGAGCAACACGCGATGGCCGCAGTAGGGACAGCGAACCCCACCGTACTCGTCGAGTTCGACGTCGCGTTTGCATCGGGAGCACTTGTAGGACATTATTCCTCGGTTGCCTCCGATTCCTCGTCGCCCTCGGAGAGGGCCGTTCTGATCGATCGGGTGACGGCTTTGCCACCGGGGGTTTCCGGTCGGTACGCGCCACCGGTGAAGGTGTATCCACAACTCTCACAGGCCCAGATGCCACTTCCCTCGCGGGAGACGGCGTCGGACCCACATTCGGGGCAGACGTGATCCGCGTGCATGTCCGCCTCGATTTCGGCGACGCGTCGACGGGCTAGCCGGCCGTATCGGGCCCCAAATCGGCCCGCGCTGCCGGTCCGGCGTTGACGATCGGATTCGCTCATGGTCCGTCGTAGTCAAAGCGCGGTTAAAAACGTGTTGTGTCCGACTCGTCCTCAGGCGGCTCGTAACTCGGCGTCTTCGAGCGCTTCGTTCAGTGTCTCCCGGAGGCGTTCACCCGTCTTGCGGTCGCGGGCGGTCGTGATCACTCGGTTTTCCTGGACGCTTGACCCGTCTCGCAGGACGAGTCGCAAGTTACCGTTCGTGTCAGAGCGACTTACTTTGGCTCGAATGCCCGTCCTGGAGCCACTCCCGCCCGCGTCGATTGGTCCTGGGACGACCTTTTTGACGTTCGGATGGTTTGCAATCGTCTCGATCGCCCGCATGCCGTCCCGGCCCCCGATCACGGTCGAGTGGGAGCCACCGATTTTTTCGCGAGGGGGTGTCTCGATGACTTCGAGGGCTGTTTCGCTCCGTCTGTCGAGGACCGTTTGGACCGGGTCGGCGGCCGGCACCCGATAGATCGGGTAGTGAATCGCCCCTCGCAACGCCTGGATCACCTCGCGTTCCCCGGTGACGTACACCGCCTCGGGGCGCTTCCGGCGGATCTCGTCGGCGATGCGACCGGCGTAGTTCCGGGTCTGGGTGCCGACGAGGGTCGAATCGGGTTCCGGCGTCGTGGTGATTTCGGTGACCCCCAGCACTGACTCCTCGAAAAGCATCGTGAGTGTCCCGCGTGCGGGTTCGATCTCGACGACGACCGCGTCGGCATTGGCGGTCTCACAGGCGAGACAGAAGTCCCCTGGTCTGTCGAGAGGGGTTCCACAGCGGCGACACGCCATAGGGGGCCTATCCGGGCGGCGAGTAAAGGCGTGCTGATTCGGCCGATGGGAGTCATCGTCCGGTGCCATTCGGTCGATGGTTCTAGGCATAGAATTATCTTTCAGCCGAGCGAAGTTTTCATCAATGATCAATCGATCGTCCCTCCTGCTCCTCGCGGCTGTGATACTCGTGGCGGGTACCCTCCCCGGGATCGCTGCCGCCGAGGATCCGAACTTCGACCCGGCTCGTGTCGACATCGTCTCGATCGACGGTCAATCGCCGGATCAAGTAAACGAGATCCAGGTGAACATCACCGACCCACTCACGATCGAGTTGGGTGGCCTCGACGAGACGGACCGACCGCTCCACGTCGAAATCGGCGGCGAGGTCGTGAGCAGCATGAACGAATCCGAAGCGTCGTTACGGCCCCGATCGGGTTCAGCCGTTACCACCGGCCAACAGACCCTCCAGATCGTCTATGAAGACCGCGGCGATCGGACCATCGTCGCCGAAACCGAGGTCGACGTGACCGAAGTCACCCTCGATCGGCCGGACGCAGATGAGGGCCTCGGATTCGACCCCGAGACCGTCGAGATCGAAGCGATCAACGGCCAGGACCCAAGCGACGTGCCACAACTCGAACTGACGGCGACGGACTCGATTGCGATCGAGCTCGACGGGGCCGACGCGACGGACGTGTATGCGCGGGTCGAACTCGACGGCATCCACATCGGTAGTACGACGAAAGGGGACAGCGAGTTTCGACCCCACACGAGTCGAGAGGTTTCGACGGGGACACAATCCTTTACGCTCGTCAGGGAACGGGACGGTGAGCGGATCGTCATCGACGAGGTGGACGTCGAGGTGACGCGGGTCGATCTGGGGCGGGAGGATTCCGCCGATCTAACCTTCGATCCGGCTGCCGTCTCGATCGAGTCGGTCGACGGGCAATCACCCGGGTCGATCGAACTGGCCCTCTCGTATTCGGAGTCGGTAGTGATTACACTTGAGGGAATCGACGTCACGAACCACGCCTTCGAGGTCAACCTATCGGGGACCACCATCGGTTCGATCGGCGAATCGGAGGGCGAATTCAGACCGCGAAGTGACAGTCAAATCGAACCCGGTGACCATACGCTCACGATCAGAAAGCGAGTCAGCGGACATGATGATCCGGTCGTGGCTGAAACGAGTGTCACCATCACGTCGGTCAATCTGGATCGTGACGCGGATCGAAATGGGGTTGACGTGAAGCCGGCGGACGTCTCGCTGGTTTCAGTCGCTGGCAACCCAGCGGAGGGGACCGTGGAACTCGAACTGTCGAAAGAATCGCCGCTCTCCATCGAGATCGATGGCGCCGAGATCCCCGACCGTGGCTTTCAGGTCGAGATCGGTGGCTCAGTCATCGGCATCATGCAAACCCACGCCGCGTCCATTCGGCCCAGACAGGGGGTCGGGGTTTCGACGGGTGACCAGTCACTCGATATCGTCTGGGATCATGCGGGGAACCGAACGGTCCTGGCGAGTACGCCGGTGCGCGTGACCGCTGTCGACCTCGACCGCGAGCGCCGGTCCGAGGATCCGACGACCGTCGACCTCGAAATCGTCTCCGTGAACGGACAGCCGGCCTCGGGGACCGTCGTCACCGAATACGACTTGCGAGGGGAAACGCCGATCACGATGACGGTCTCGGGCCTGAACGACACAGAGTTAGAACCGGCGATCAGATATCAGGGGGAAACACTTTCGACGAACATCGACGG
>CAZVCA010000028.1:0-19326 GCA_964626045.1 uncultured Halobacteriales archaeon
TACTGGCTCGGCCCAGAATCCTGGCATCCGACCGGGAAACTCCCACGTGGGGATGCCCGTCCGTGACGGGCGCTGGTCTGTGGCCAGCACAACCCCACCGACTTCAGTCGTGGGAGAAGTCAGACGGGGAGTCGTGTTTCGAATGGCACAAGTCTCCCGTGCAAGGATGACGACGGAGGTCCGGGATGTGGGGGTCGCCCGCCGATGCCTCCTCGGCGTTGTCCGTTGTCGGGTATCTGTTTTAACCAATAGCGTCCGGCTCTATTCCGCTATGTTGGTTAAAATAAATGTGGTGAGGTAACGTCGTGTTGACCATCTTCAACGGCTGAATGGGTGGGGTTTCCCACACGGTTGGCGTCCCGGTGACGCCACACCCGGTGGCAAGTTTCCCCTCGCAGAGTGGGTGCTCTGGTTCGCGGGCGTCTGGTTTGTCGGAGTAGGTCTGGCGTGTTCGCCCTCGCAGGGACGGTGTGGGTCCGTCTTCGGGACGGCCTACAGCGGGACGATGGCGACGTGTCGTGGTCCGGGTTCGAGCCGGACGCTCGGACGTACTTGCCCGACGCCAATCCCGAGGGCGTGCAGGAGTGTCATTCCGGGATAGAAACACACCTGTTCACGAGGAGCCTCGTCCGTGCCGTTCTGGTAGGACTGCAGGGTCCGGACGAGACTCTTGGGGGCGTCGTCGACATCGCCGTCGAAGTCGACGTACAGGGCGAGTTTGTCGTCGTCACTCTGTGCGGGGCCGACGTGGAGGACGGCTTCGTCGCCGACCTCAAGATCGTAGGCGGAGATGTACGACAACGGGAAGTCAAGTCGGTACTTCTCGATATCGTCGACGCCGCGATTGTCCGCCGGGACGGTGGAGTCGAACAGCGGCAACAGAGGTTTGACCTTCTCCGTGAGCTCGGTGACATCGTCGGCGGGAGTCACGTCGGCAGGTGGCACCCACGGGGTGAGCGACGGGGAGAACTCAACGCGAATGGTGTCGTCGTCGTACTCCGTGAGGTAGGCCTCAGCAGCGACATCGTCCTCGTAGTCAGAGAGAACGCCGTCACTTCCGAAGTCGTCGTCGGGGCCACGGGCCACTTCCCGGAGGCCGATGGCGTGAGCGAGCATCCGGGGGTGTCGGACGGCGAGGTGGCGTGTCTGGCGACGCACGAGTTTGCGGTCACTCGAATACCGTCCGTCGACGTGGTCACCGACCTCCATGTCGACCACGAGGTCGACGCCACGCCGGACCGGTCTGAACCGGGCGTAGTCGCCGTCCTCAATGCCGTACGAGTCCAGGAAGTGTTCCGGCAGGGGGTGTTCGACGTCGGTGTCGGTCACGAGTCGGAGCGGGACGCTGTTGCCAGTGTACTTGGGTCGGAGGTGGTTGGCGGTCAGGTCGTACTTGCGAACCCAGTAGCCGACGGAGTCGAAGGTGGCGTCGTCGTACTCGTCGGCGATCTCCTGGTAGGTCTTGCCATCGTCCAGGTGCTTGGCGAGCACCTCCTTTCGCTTCCACTCCGGCCTGTCCGCGTCCGCGTCCGCATCGGTGGCGTCGGTTCCTGACTGTGCCATCCTAACTTTTCGCTAAGGCCACGGAGAACTTAACTCTTTTTATCTTTACTGTACGGATAGAGAACACGGGTCGTACAGATGTCGTCGGTCTGTCGAAGCCAACGGCGACCCGACACCCGGCGTCAGATATTTTATTTATATTTGTTTGTCTGAATACTAACTGCTGGTTCTGTATAGCGGTATGTAGTTTATCAAATAGAATGTGCCGTTGTTAGCGGCTCTGGGTCGCGAAATCGGCACGTTCGGTAGATACGAAAGATAGATACGCTTAGTGCAATAAGCGTGTCTAATTTTCCCCACCCCCGCGCCCTCACCCACCGGCGAGACGCTCGTACAGCCCCCGTCTCCGGACGCGCTTACCAGCCGGCGGGACGGTATCCCGAACGGGAGTCGCGAGCGGCGAGTGTCTGCCTGCCTTAACCAACAACTCTCAGTTTTTAACTACGACGGAGTGTCGCTCGACGGGAACCCCCCGTGCCGGAAACGGGGTGTCAGCGGGACGTGAAACCTCCCGCACGCGGTCCCGTCGGGTCGGTGATGTCCTCGTCTCGGCTCCTGTCGCGTCGTTGCGTTGGCGAGAACGAGGGCGAGGGGCACAGTAGGGTGAGACCGTCGTCGGTGTCCTCAAGTGACGTGGTGCGTCGGGAAGGGGTCACGCTGGGGAACGGTCGTGGTAGTGTCCCCGTCTTCCGGGGGGAGAGTTCGGTCGTTCGGCAACACGGTTGTTGCCGGGAAACTGACGAGGGAACTGGCGAAAGCGTCTCTCACACGGTGTGTGAGTGCTATTGGCGGGGGGCGTCTGCCCGTAGATGTCTCTAAGAAGGGGAGAATACTGCCGTGGTGTGTTACTCGCCGAACACGTCCCTGTCGGGTTCAGTCACCTCGGCAACACCGTCACCCCGTGCTTGTGGCAACAACCTCGTTGCTGGTGTTCCTCGACTCCGAGAGACGTGCCAGCCGAGCGGCCAACTCCTCGCTGAACACGACTCTCCGACCCTTGCCGTTCCGTCCATCAACGACCTCGACCTCGTCACCGCCGAGGTCGTTCAGTAACCCAATTACTCGTCCTGTCGTGGCTGACCGTCCTTTCGCGTCGGTGCCCGCGGCGAGGACGGTGCTCATCTCCGAGGCGGTGATGGCTCGACCGGCGGGAACGGACGTGGTGTAGTCGGCGACGCCGCTCGCCAGGAACCGCGCTCGGTACTGGTTCGACGTGAGCGAATCTTCGGCAACGTGCTCGGGCAGAGCGACGACGTCTTCGAGGGCCGTTTCTGGCGTTATTCCCGTGCCTGAATGGGGATTTTCGCCACTCTCACCCTGGGGTTCGTCGTCTGAAACACCGTCCTCGACGGCCTCCTCAACGTCGGTGAGCCGACTGTTAGTGGTGGCCATATCCTTCGCCAGCAGTTGACGGTGCTCCTCAGCGTCGGCCTGATCGTCCTCGAGGTTGGTCACTCGTCCTTCGAGGTCGGCTACCGTCTCCTCCAACTCACTCACTCGGTCGCGGAGGCGCTGATTCTCCTCGGCCAGCGACGCGACGACCTCGGTTAACTCCGTCACCGCCTCGACGAGCGTGGCACGGTCGGCGTCGGCGTCGAGGTCGGTCAGTGCGTCGGACGGAACGATACTCTCTTGTGGGAGGGACGTGCACTGTGTCATGGGTTGTGTTTGCCCGCCGACTCCCGTGATCCATCACGGGAACTTTCTGACGACATGACGACGGGCTTGCTCAGTAGCAACACAGCCGTAGTACAAAAATGTCGGTGGTCCGTCTGACGCGAAAATTAGTCGGCCCGTGTCAGCTACCCACGAGTGAACTCGTGGACTTCCGCGCTGCCTCTGTGTGTTCAGTGACGGGATGTGTCTTGGACGGTGGCCGTGTGGTTGGTCCCACTATCGGACATCGTCTTCTCTCGTTGGTTAACTTGGACGCCCAGTACTTCGCGTGTTGGTTAATGCGGAGGGTGGTGGCGCGGGAGTGTGGGGGCGGGGGCGGCCCGGAGTGCGAACGGGTAGCCGGAGAGACGAGAAACGAGTGACTGCCCCGCAACCGTGCGGTTACCGCCACTCGGATTCGGACACACAGGCCTCGCGGTCGGCTCCCATCCACTCGCCAGGGGTCCCGTCGCCGGCGGCAATCACCACCCTCTCGCCGGCGACGGCGTGGGTGAGCGACGGCCGGGAGCGAGGACCGTCGTCGTGGTTGAGTCGTGCAGTGCCGTCGAGTCGTGGGGTGTCGTTCGGTGAGTCGCTCATGCGGCGTCGTCGGGCGCGTGTGTCCCGACACACCCCCGTACGGACTGCCCCGTAATAAGTCTTTATATCTTTCTGCATGTGTTTATTGTTTCTTCACCAGCCAGTCACAGAGCACTAAACGTAGTGGCCCGCTAACCGCCAACGACAGCCCACCGACCGGCGACTACGAACACAACCCCAACGGGCGACCGGCGACCGACCGGTGGTGTGGCGGTCGGTGTAGTCGCCGGCTAGCCGCCGACGATGGGCGTCAGACGGTCACGCCGGCCCGGTGGCGATTAGACGGTCCGGGTTAGAGCACCGGCGTCGGCTACACCGGCCCCCTGTTTGATGACCGGAGTGTCCGGCAGGGTTCGAGCGGTGGCTTCGATGTAGTTCTTGAGTTCGAACACCGACAGGTCAGGAGTCGCCTGAAGGCCCAACGCGGCGACTCCGGCGGCGGCGGGGGTCGCCATCGAGGTGCCGTCGAGTCGGTAGTAGGGGTGTGCGACAGGGAGTTCAGACAAGAACTTCTCAGGAATTGAAGATAGAATGTTAACGCCGGGGGCGACAATATTTACGCCCTGTCCGTAGTTGCTGAACTCGGCGACGGTGCCGTCAGGACCGACGGCCCCAACGGCGAGCACGTCGCCGAACCCAGCGGGGTAACTGACTCCCTGCCGCCCGTCGTTTCCGGCGGCGGCGACCGGCAGAGTCCCGCGTTCGACGGCGAACCGAACCGCCCGCTTGATAGTCTGGTTTGGAAACGGCGCACCGAGAGACAAGTTCGCTATGTCGGCCCCGTACGCGGCGGCGTACTGAATGCCGTCGGCGACGGCTTTCGCGGTGGTGCCGACGGTCTCGCCGAACACCTTGACTGGAAGGATGTCGGCGTTGCTGATGGGGTACGTCTGACTATCCGTGCCGACATTTCCGGCAGCGATACCGGCGACATGGGTTCCGTGTAGGTGGTTCAGGGGGTCGCCGGGGGTGGCGTCGTCGCTGTCGTTTACGACATCGTACCCGTCGCTGAGGCGATTATCAACGAGATGGGGGTGCTTGGCGACGCCCGTGTCGATGACGGCGATGACGGGAGTGTCATCGCCACACCGCCCGCTCAGACGGTCCCACGCCTTGGGGGCGTCCACCTGTTGAGGGGCGTGCTGTTCGGGGAACCGGACGCCGTACTCACTCTCGGGCTTGAGTTCGGGGTACGGAAGCGGCGACAGGCAGGCGTCGCCGTCGTCGCCGGTCAGACAGTCTGCGCCGGCGACGGTGGTCCCCGCCACAGCTCCGGCGAGTCCCGCCAGTAGGTCACGCCGACGCAGACCGGCGGGGGTCACGATGTGGTCGGCTTCGACGTAGGCGACGGCGTCGTGAGCGTTCAGGCGCTCAGCCACCCGTTCGAGGTCAGTCACGTCGGTGTCAACGGCGACGGTCAGGGTGCCAAGGCGGTCGTTCGCCGGCCCGGTCTCGGTGGCGACGGTACGGACGCCGTCCGGCAGGTTCGCGGCAAGGCGGGTTAGCCGGTCGGCGACGGCAGCCGGCACACCGTCGTGGGTCACCCCGACAAGCAGGCGCTTGTCACCGGCTGACCGAGCGATGTACTCGTGGTCGGTCGCGGAAGCGATACGGTCGGTCCGTGTCAGGCGGTCGTCGTTCATACGGATTTCTCCGGGGGGTGTCCCCCGGCATTTTCCCGTATGGACTGTTCTATAATAAGTTTTTCTATCTAAGAAAATATTGTTTTTGATGTAGTGTTGGGGGTGGTGTGTTGGGGTGAGGTTTCTGTGGCCACTATGGAATACATTTAGTTATAACTGGTAGAACAAAACTAACGCGAGTGGATGGTAGTGGAGGGAAAGAGGCGGGGAGACGAGAACGGGGACCGAAAAGGGGGGAGAGGGAGAGGCACGCCCCTCTCTCTCATCGACTCCCGATTACTCCCGGAGGGCGTTGATGTAGGCTACGGTGTCTGGGATACCGGCCCCCACTTCGTCGGGACCGGCCCCGTCGACCGGTTTGGCCGTCGCTCGGAGTTTGCGCCGGCGGTCTTCTGTGGAGGCGTCGCCATTGGCGAGGTATCCAAGTGCGACCACTGCGGCGACGTGTGGGGCACTCATCGACGTGCCGCTTTTGTCCCCATAGTCGTCGCCCGGTAGGGTGGATGTGACGCGGACGCCCGGCGCGGCAATGTCGACACCGTCGCCGCGATTCGAGAAGTCGGCGACGGTTTCGTTTTCGTCAACCGCGCCAACGCCAACGACCATCGGGTGTCGGGCTGGGAAGTCCACTTTGTCGTTCCCGGCGTTGCCGGCGGCGGCGACACACACCGTTCCGTTGGCGTCGGCGTACTCGATGGCGCGCTCGACAGTCTCACTCGGCAGGCCGAACGTGCCGGTCCCGCCGATGCTCATGTTGACGACATCCGCGCCTTCGTCTGTGGCCCACCGAATCGCTTCGGCGACGGTTTGCCCTAGCGCCCGAGGGTTCCCACCGAAGATTTTCCCCGTTATGAGGGAGACGTTCGGCAGGCCGGCGACTCCAGCAATACCGATGTCGTTGCCGACTGTGGCGGCGATAGTCCCGCCGACGTGAACCCCGTGGTCCCCGCCGCGGACATCAGGGTACGTGGGGTCCGTATCGCCTCCAAGACCGTCGCTAAAGTCCTCGCCGGCGTTGGCGGGTATCTGTGCCTCAAGGTCCTCGTGGTCCGGGTCGATACCGCTGTCAAGCACGGCTACCGTCACCTCATTGCCGGGGTCTACGAGGGCCTTCTGAGCCTCATACGCCCGTATCTGTTGAGGCCCGTACTGGTCGGTCACGAGGGGGTCGTTCGGCGTTTCGTCGCCATCGTCGCCCGTGGCTCCTAGAAGGTCACGAACGAGTTCCGTGACGCGGCGACGAAGGGCCGCAAGTCCCGACTGGATAGTGTCGACCCACCCCTCTTTGTCGGCGATGGCGGCTTCGGGGTTGGCGTATGCCCGCTGAAACTCCGCGTAGTCGACGGAGTCACACGCCTCAATCTCCCGGAGTAGACGGGTGGCTTCTCTGGTTGTCGTCGCCGGCAGACCCACCGTGACGTACCCTAGCGCGTCGCTCTCGTGGAGCAGGTGGTCCGCGAGGTTAAACTGACGACTTCCGGAGGTGGCTAGCCGTGTTTCGAGTGTTTCGAGCAGGTCTGTCGGCGACGCGTCGCCCGCCGCGCCTACGTGGGCGGTTGGGCGGGGAGCGTCCGACGTCCCGGTGTACCATACCAAACCGTCGTCGGTAGTGTACCGTTCGTTCATCCGTTGACAGCCGGGGACAACGCCCCGACATATCTACCAAAGGACCCTATGATAATAAGTCTTTCTATCTAATGTCGTTGCGTAATTGGGCAACAGGGCGACAGACAACACGACCGAAAAACACCCTCACCCCCTTCTCCGTTCGTTTTAGGTATCTCAACCAAACAATGCCGATAGTGGCCCGCAGCCCCCAACCGCACCCACCCCGACGTGGGCCCACCGGGTAGTTAACCAACAAACCCAATAAAATAACCAACACCGGCTAGCGGGGTGGCCCGCGTGCCGTGGGGGTGCGGCCCTACTCTAGAAGCCCCCTCACGAACGCCACGGCGTCGGGAATCCCGGCCCCCACCTCATCGGGGCCAGCGCCGTCCACCGACTGTGCGGTCTCCCGGAGAGCATCCCGCAACTCGGCGGGAGTCGCGTCGGGGCTCGCCAGATACCCGAGTGCGAGAATCCCAGCGACGCCGGGGGCGGCCATGGACGTGCCGCTCTTTTCGCCGTAGTCGTCGTCCGGCAGGGTGGACGTGATGCGAACGCCCGGTGCGGCAACGTCAACGCCGGTGCCGTGATTAGAGAATCCGGCAACGTTGCGGTCAGCGTCCACCGCCCCAACACCGACGACCCTCTGGTGTCGGGCGGGGTACGCGACTTTGTTCGCCCCGTCGTTGCCAGCGGCAGCGACGCACACCGTGCCGTTGGCATCGGCGTACTCAATGGCCCGTCCGACCGTCTCACTCGGGAATCCGAATTGTCCAGTCCCGCCGATGCTCATATTGATAACATCGGCCCCCTCATCAGTGGCCCATCGAATCGCTCTAGCGACGGTATCCCCGAGAGTTCGGCGGTCAGCCCCGAAGATTTTGGCGGTCTGAACGCTGACGGTCGGGAGACCGGCAACGCCCGCGACGCCCCGACCGTTGCCGACTGTGGCGGCAATAATCCCCGAGACGTGGACCCCGTGGTCCCCGCCGCGAATGTCGGGGTACGTGGGGTCCGTATCGCCTCCAAGACCGTCACTAAAGTCCTCACCGGCGTTTGGTAGCACTTGTGCCTCAAGGTCCTCATGGTCCGGGTCGATACCGCTATCAATCACGACCACCGTCACCTCATTGTCGGAGGTAGCGACCAGTTCCTGAGCCTCATACGCCCTCATCTGCCGGGGGCCGTACTGGTCGGTCACCAGAGGGTCGTTCGGCGTCAACTCGGTGTCCCGCTGGCGTCCGTCCGCCGTATCTGTCCCGTCCCGTCTCCCGCTGAGTGGGGTCGTCGGGTGGACGTAAGCCCGCTGAAACTCCGCGAACCCAACGGTGTCCCGTGTTTCCATCTCCGTGAGGAGCAGACGCCCCTCGAAGATGGTGGTCACCGGCAGGGACACCGTGACGTATCCCAGCGCGTCGCTTTCGTGCCACAGGAGTTCGGCAAGGTCGAAGCCACGGGGCCCGCCCGTTGGGCCGCTATCTAGCGCCAACTCAATCGTCCGAAGGAGGTCCGCCGTCGAATACCCCTCTGCGGCCCCAATATGGGCGGTCGGGTGGTCCGTGTCGTCCGTCTCTGTGTCCCATGCGATACCGTTTCGAACCGTGAATGTGTCGTCCATCGGTCATCTGCCGGGGGATGCCCCGACAGTTCTCCGTATGGACTACTTTGTAATAAGTCTTTCTATCTCAACCTATTGGTAAATTATATAAGCGGGGGAGGGGGGATTAGACCACTATCGATTAATCGAGCGATTGGCTTGTGAATAATAGGCCGGCGGGTCGGTGGTCGGTGGTCGGTGGTCGGTGGTCAGCTAGAGGGGTTTGCCGGTCGTCGGCGGTGTCCGCTCAGTCAGTCACCTGTCGGGTACGGGCCGAAGGCGTCGAAACGCCCGTTGAACCATGTCGTCGTTATCACCTGTTCGTCGCCGTTGACGTTGTTTTCGGGGTCAATCAGGGTGGCTTCGGAGAACCGAAGGTTAGTCCCGAGGTGTCCGGCGAGAGCGTTCAATCGGCCACGTGGGGCGTCCGGGGCCATCCCCGACCCCATCAGGACCACTACACCCCCGCGTTCCGTGAACGTTCGCAGGGCGGCTATGTCAGCCTCCGTGTAGGCGTCGGCGGGGGGCGTAACGATGACTGCCTGATACTCCCGAAGTGGGGCGGTCGGCAAGTCGTTGTACTGGTGTAACGCGAGGTCGACCCCCTCCAAGTAGCGCCGGTAGTAGGCGGTGTCCTCAAGCGACAGGGCGTAGTCGGCCCCATACTGGCCGTGTCCCCCGTTAATCGCTACGTCGCCGTCTTTCTCTCCGGTATTAGTAAGTAGATTTGTGAGAACCGGAAAGTTGCCGTACGACGCCGTGGACACGTCGTAACCTTCGGCGCGTTCGTACGTTTCGGAGATAATCAACCCCCCAACGAGAACGACGTTTGCCCGCCGGTCAACCCCGATAAGCGGGGCGTTACTGTCGCCGTCGTCGGTGTTGGCGGTCGGACGCACGGCGGTGTGGGCGGCCCGGACCGCGACGGCCCGATTCGGCGGGGAGTCACTTCCCGACGTGACCGTGACCGGAACCGGGTGGGGAATGAACAGGTCATCAACCCCGTCGTTCCGAATCGCCGGGGTGTCGCCGGGCGTGCTGTTGGCCCACAGGCCTCGCCCGTTCGCACGGGCGCGGCGTTCGGCGTTGGCAAACTCGTCGTATCGGGCGAACCCCGAGGCGTAAGCGCGGGCGTACCCCCGTTCGACCATCTGCCGGTTGTACAGCGTCGTCCCCTGTTCGATGTACCCGAGTAGCCGACCGAACGGGTCGAACAGGTCGGCGTTGGGGTCGAAGAACAGGGTCACCTTGGGTCGGCCCTGGTCGTCCGTCTCGCCCGCCGTCTCGCCGGTAACGCCGAGAAGGTGACGACCGGCTGCCGTCGCACGGTCACCCCACGTCCCGAGTATCTCTAGACTTTCGATACCGGCCCACTCGGCGGGGCGTTCGTAGCGCTGAAAGCGTGGCTTCTCGGGTGTGTCGATACCGAGAACCCGCACAGTGTACCGTTCGCCGTCAGCAAACTCGACGGTCACGGTGTCGCCGTCCGTGACGGCCACGACGGCCACCGTGTACCGTTTGTCTTTGTCGATGTATGGCATGTCGAATCCGGGGAGTTCTTTCCTCCCCGTCTCCCCGTATGGACTGTTTTGTAATAAGTCTTTCTATCTTTTCCTATTGGGTGTATGGGTAATGGCCTCTCAGACAGTACCGCCTTGAGGTGTTGGTGGGTGTGGGGACAGTGCGGGTGTCCGTTGGGTCCCACTACCGGTTTCTGTGTGGGGTGGGCGGACTCGGGTGGGTGAGCTGTTAGGGAGGGTGACGGAGGACTACGGCAGGCTACGGTGGGCGGGACAGTGCGGGTGGACAGTCACCCGTCTTTGCTGTCGGCGACGGTTGTCCACCGCTGTTTGACTACCATTCTGTGGGGGATATGGGTGACATCTCCGTTGTCGCGTTCAATATGGATTTCGTCGGTGTCTATGTCGGTGACGACACCCTCGACGTCCTCGTTCGGGAGTCTTATCTGAACACCGGGGGAGAGACGGTCGTCGCCGGCGACTTTCGCGGCAGTGACGAACCCGGAGAGGTAGTCTTTGAGCGGTTGTCGTATCAGAACGGCCACGAACACCGCCGGAACACTCCCGGCAGCAAGCGTCTCAAAGTCGGCCTGCATGGCGAGAGTGAGCGGCACCAACAGCCACAGACCGAGTTCCGCGAATCGGGCGATGACACGCTGACTAGCAGGCGGTGCGTCACACTTCAGGGTCCGAACCACCGGCATGAGCATGTCGTACCTAGTGGCAACGGCGCTCACGACGACCGCCGTGACGACACGGCCCCATCCGGTGAGGGCGGCTTCAATGAGGTGTTCGAGTGCGTGGAGCGTTGAACACATGATTTGGTCGCCCCGTCGCCGAGGCGTATTTCACACAAAGGCCCCCACACTTATATATCTTTATATCTTTGCGTATTGGGTATAAACACAAACGGGGATCCGTCGAAGAAGCGGAATCTTTCGCAAGTTTGCTTAGTGAACATCAGATAGTGGCTTTGCTAGCCGCCACAGATGCTCCGAGATAACCAACATACGTACAATAGTTAAACGCCAGGTCCGGTGGACTAGACCACCTCGAAGGGAAGCGAACTGTAGAAATTGTTATGTGGCGTGAAGGTGTCCCGGCGAGCGTCGAAGGAAACCCACTGAACGACGAACCGTGAAACCTCCGAAATCCCCGTTTCCAGAGCCTCCATCGCCGTTTCGTAGTCTGACGAATCGGAACCGTTCTTGTTCGCAACGAGTGACTCGCCGTCGGTGATGTGTTCGGCGATGAAATCTTCGGCGTGAGTGTCTATACAGCCGGTTTCGCCGGTTAGCAAGCCGATCATAAAGCGGGCCTTCACCCGACTAATCCCGGTGAGAGCTGCGGCGGCGATTTCGGCGGCCTCACCGTACTCTCCGGCCAGAATCATGTCGTCAATTGGACGAACCTTTTCGGCGAAGTTCTCAAGCCCCGAGGCGAACCAGTCACCCTTCTGGTTGGTGTGTCGCTCCTCGTAGCACACTTCACGCGGGCCATCACCCTGTAGCCACCGGCCGTAACTCCGATCTGCGGCCGCAAGCGGGGCATTTGCGGTGAGGACAGCGTACGCGTATGCCCGCTTGAGAGCGACCATGCGAGTCTCTCTATCGGCGGCCTCGTATGCGCCCTTGACAGCCTGAATACGGGCTTCAATCCGGTTGTAAGCGGCTTCGTGAGCCTCGTACTGTTCCTGAAGCGTCGCACGGCCTTCGTCCGTGAGGGTAGCGTCCGTCATTGTTGGTCACCGGCGGGGCAGTACCCCGCTCGTACCAACCACCAAGGACTACTCGATAATAAATCTTTCTATCTTTTTTCATTGGATATTTAGATAATACAGTTGTTCAATTACGTCGCGTGCGGTGGACGTGTGATCGGGCGGGCCAGCCGGCGGCGGCCGAGTGTTCAGGAGTGGCGGGTGTTGGTCGACGACTGTTGGCTTTCGGGTGTGCGGTTATAGGCCCACTATCAGCAGCCTGCGTTTTTGTTGGCGCAAACTAAACGCGGACGTTGTGGTTAACCAACAAATGGTAGACGTTAACCAACACGGAGTTCGGGGGGGACGGCTTTCAGAGGACCGTCCCGACCCACCGAACGGCTTCGGTGAGCCACCCGTGGAGGAACGCCCCCCAGAACCAGTCAAGCGGCGTCCACACGCCGAAGGCGTGTTCCACGGCGTCGTCAAAGGCGATTAGCACGCCAAGGGCGGTTACCGACCGGACGGTGACGACCGACCACATACGGGCGACCAGCCGGGCGGGAATCGCCCGGAGACCGCCGGACGGTAAGTCCACGTCCCGAGTCCACCGCCACGCCGACCAGAACGGGCTGGCGACGATGGCCGCCAGCGCACCGGCCAGCCCGGCCAGCGTGCCGACCGCCCCGAGGAACGGCGACGGCCCGGCCCACAGCGTGAACCACGTAAGCCCGCTTACCGCAAGCGCGCCCAGCGTGAACCCCGGTTTGGCGTCCATAGCCGCTCGAAACGACCGTTCCGACGCCGAACGACCCCCCGACACCCACCACGCAAGTAGCCCGGCGAGCAGAACGCCGATGTAGTAGTGGTGAAGGACGACCACCGTTCCGTCCGGGACCGCGTCTACCGGAAATCCGTTGACTGGTTCCCCGACGAACGCGACGACCGCGCTTGAGAGATGCCGAATCATGGGTTGTTGCCCCCGTGTCCGGGGACATGTCTCCCTATGGACTGTACCGTAATAAGCCTTTCTATCTCAACTCATTGGTTGTATGTAAAACAGAGGTGATTATCTGTCGCGTGGCGGGCGGACGCGCTGGACGTTTGCCGACATTGGCGTGTTGGGGGGTGGTGAGGCGGTGAGGTGGGAGAACGGGCCACTACGACATTGCGGAGGTAGATGACTGCGAATAATGTCGGGTGGGTTGGGGGGCGAGGGCGGGGTTGGTGGCCGTGCACGGTGGGGCGTCTGAGCTGACCGCGTGGGCGCTGAGGGCCGTCGTGGCTGGTCGGGCGACCACCTGTCGGAGAGCGACGTGGACGAACGCCAACTCGCCGGCTCAGGCCCCGGTGGTACCGGTGTTGCCGTCCCGGTTGTTGTTGTCCGCTTTCCGGTTCAGCCAACAGCTAACGTGTGTCGGCGCGCCGCCGGTCACCTCAATGACGTGAACCACGTCGAACCCCTCCACGTCCGACCCGAACGCGTGGTCGTAGTGAACTCGTGCGACAATCCGGGTGATGCGGCCGGCGTCGGCGTCGTACTCCACCTCGAACACCTCGCCGGTGTCCACCTCCTCGCCGCCGAGACTGTCGTACACGAACTCCACCTCACGGCCCTCCACGACCACGCGCTTGGGGTACTGAATCCCGCCGTCGGCCCCGATGCGGTTCGTGTGTGCGGGCTTGTCGCCGTCCGGGAGGTACTTGTCGTCGTGGCGCTCGTCGTGGAAGTGGTCGGTCGTCCGGTCTTCTGTCACTTTGTACTCAAAACGCGTGATCCGGGTCGTGAGGCCGTCGAATTTGTCGTCAGTTCGGTGGTAGCGCGTCATTATTGTTCTCGGGGAGTGTTCCCCCGTACTATCCTCTAAAGGACCCATCGATAATAAATCTTTATATCTATAACTATCAATAACACTTAATCACGTGCCGCAGGAGATTTGTTGCGGTATGTCGGGTGACCAACATCGGGGAGCGGCCCGCCCGCCGTTCGACAACCCACCACACATCGGGCAGGTCCTCTGGTGAAAGACAAGGGGATGACGGCCCGCCTTAGCGGGTCCTAAGCGGGAGAACCACCCGCCGCCGTGCCCGCCGACACGGCGAACACACCTCACCCCTGACGACACTCACGCTCCAGACAGGCGGGGCACGAGGGACGCGGGCCGTCGACCGTGCGTCGCAACCAGCCCCCATGCGTCGCCGACCACCCACCGTGCGTTACCTCGAGGGCCAGCCCGGCCCAGCCCCACGAACGACGGGTGCCATCGGGTGCGCAACTCCTGCCGAGAGTGGTAGCTTCGAGAGCTAAAGATGCTCGAAAGACAGGCTCTCAGCTTCCCTAACGACAATCCTCGGGAAGTGGGGGCGCCACCGGTTGACTCGACCACGTGCCACGCCGACCCACCCGCCCTAAGACACCCCCACGTTCGGGAACCCCAGCGCCAGAACACTTCTCACCCTCATCTACAGGCGGAGCGGGCCGAGTGCCTCAGGGTCAAGCCCCGAGGCGGTTCACCGAACAATACACCTCGGAGCCGGGTCCCCGACTCGAGCGAAAGGGGTCCGCCGGTCACCCGCCGGCCGTCGAGGAAACATGCTTGCGTGGGTCTCTGGGCACCCTGCGTCACGGGGGTCGACCCTACGTCGCCCCGGGAGTCCCGTGCGTCTCCGCCTCCCTCACACTGGCGTTTGACACATCGGACCCCCAGACGTGCTACACTCGGCCGACCCCCCACCGGCTGTAGCGTGGGGGAGCCCATGTGGCTCTGGTCCTGGCTTTGGCTCTGGCCCTGGCTCTGGCTCTAGCCCTGGCCCCGGCCGGTCCCCCTCGGCCACGAGCAGGGGACACACCATCTGTTGGTCCGGCGCACCGCACAGCACAGTACAGCACAGTACAGCACACCTGACCCCTCACATTATCGATAGATCGGATTACACACCGTGTAACGTTACACACCGTGTAAAATACACACCGTGTAATCGCCACGTATTCTTACACACCGCTCCACCACACACACTCTTCTCGGGGTGACTTCCTCGTTCACCCCGCTATTACACTCTATCACTGACGCCCTGTGGGGCAGGTGTATAATTTATACACCGATTACACGCTATGTAACTGGCGTGTACGATTATACACCGTGTAATTTACACGGCATGTAATCACCATGTATCGTTACATTTGACAACTGACTTATGGTGGATTTGGCGTATAATCAGCGTGTAACCGTACACACTGTGTAACCGTACACAGTATGTAATCACCATATATTATTACACATTACGTGGTAGTCATGACCAACAGATGGGGACGAACGGCGACCCGGACGAGACGGAATCATCAGACATCGGACACTCGGAGGGTCGGGACGAGGAGGGCCGGACGAGTCAGAACACCGAACTGAGTCGAGAAGACGTGATGTTCCTGCGGGCGATTCGGGACATCAACGAGAACCCCAACGAGTACCCGAAGACCGGCGACGGACAGGCGGCGGCGACCATCGCGGCTATCAAGCATGCCACGACGCTGTCCCGGAGTCAGATCAACTACCGCCTCGGGACGACGACCAACACGCGGGGGTTCGTTGAGCGAGGGTTTCTGCTCTCTCACGACCCGCCGATGACGGACGCGGGGTACGGGTCCCGGAGTGCGGAACTCACCGAGAAGGGCGAACAGCGTCTGAAAGACGGCCTACGGGCGTACGGGTTGGTAGACACGTCGAGTCGAGGCGACCCCGAGGTGATGGAGCGGCTGGAGAACCTTGCCGGACGAGTGGAAGACTTCGAGCGGGCGCTCACTCGTTTGGAGGACGACATAGACCGGCTCGACGATCGCGTGGAGGCGACAAACAGCCGGCTCGCACGAATCGAGGAGGCGAACATGGGGGCGATAGAGGAGCCACAAGCGGGGCGTCTGCGGACCGTCATCGACGCCATGCCGGCCTTCTACCAGGCGTTTCAGCTGATGGGGATGGACGTCCGGCAGATTCAGGACGCCGACGAACTCACCGAGGAGCAGACCCGCGAGCTGCTCAGGAACGTCCAAGAAACACTAAACCAGTAGTCTCGCCGTTGACGGACCGTCGTCGGGGAAAGTGACGCATCGCGAGCAGTTAACCAACAATCTACTAAGTAGTTACAGCAGTCCGCGACCCGAAGATTGGGTCTGGCAAGTCGAGGGACGGAGCGGTCCTCACTCCGACCGGAAGCGGCGAGCCAGCGCGTAGGCCAACACGCCGGCGGCGGGAATGAACGACCACAGGCCGAACCCGAACGCCTCCAACACGCCCGTCAGTCCGAAGAACATCGTCGTGACGGCCTTACGCTTGGGCATCGGACCGGCGAGGCCGAAGTCGAACCACTTCGACCGCTTGGCGGCTTCCATGTCGACGACCTTCACCGCCGCCGGGAGGCCCTTGGCGACCTCGATGGCGGCGAACACGGGCAGAAGCGTCCCGTAGGGAATACCGCCAGTAGTCGTCAGGTACGCCGCCGCGGCGACCGTGCCGACGACGCCGACTGTGAGTTTCAGTTTCAGGTCGGGACGTCCCGGGTCCTCTTTGGAGCCTGGGGGCCACGCGAGCGAGTAGACGGCCTCCGACAGCGTCCCGAGGAACGCCGCGAGGAACACCGTGAACGGGTCGATGCCAGCCATTGTCTACGCCCCCGATCGGTCAGGGAGCCCGCGCTACGTACCGGACGATTATGAATACTTGGTATCTATTCCAATAAAGGAATAGAAACACTGACGAGCGGAGAAAGAACGGTATTTTCGAAAGTATGGGTGACACAGAGATAGTAACAACCCCGCCGCCCCACCCGCTACCAGCGGTCACCGGGCGGCGTCGAGGTGGTCAACGGGCGATACCGCGAACGGTCACCAGAGAGGGGCCAACCCCCTACTCGGAAATCTTCGTCTCGGGGTCAGTGGCGTGTTACTCGTCTGTCGTCGGGTAGTCCGTCGTGAGACCGTCCAGTTGCCCCTGAAGCGAGGTGAACGGATCGTCGAGCAGAATGACCTCGCGGGCGACATCTGGGTTCACCAACAGCCGATTGAGACGGTGAATGCCGCCGTCAAACCCGAAGTTTCGCCGTTCCGTCTCCAGGACCTCCAGCAGGGCGTAGTCTTTCACCAGGTCGCGGAACCGCCGCTGCGAGAGGACGGTCGTGTCGAGCGCGTTCGCCAGGGTCGTGTACTGGTCGTAATGGAGCGACTGCTTGAACTGCGTTCGGTCGGCCTCGATCGTCAGTTGAGCCAGCGCCAACAGCATCAGTTTCTCCTGGTTCGTGGCGTTCTGGAGCGTCTCGCCGAAGCGGTTCTTCTCCGCCTCCCGTCGGGCCTCCTGGACGTGTGCCTCGGTCACTGTCTCCTCGCTCTCCCGGGCGGCCAACTCCCCGGCGTGGCGCAGAATCTGCATCGCTTTCCGGGCATCGCCGTGTTCCTGTGCCGCCAGAGCGGCGGCCTTCGGTATCACGCCCGAGGACAGCGCCCCCTCACGGAACGCCTGTTGCCGGCTCTCCATGATTTCTCGGAGCGTGTGCGCGTCGTACGGTCCCGTCTGGATATCCTTCGGGTCGAACGACGACTCCACCCGTGCCTGGAAGTCCTCGATGTATCCGATACGGTTGCTGATGACGATGACTCCCAGTGGAATGTCGATTTTCCGGTCCTCAACCGCCCGAGAGAGTTCTAACACCGGGTTCTCGGTTTTTAGCTTGTCCATCTCGTCCAGAATGACCAGCGCTCCGTCGTAGGAGGCGTTCAGCGCGTCCCATAACCGTTGCTTGTATCGGGCCGTGCTCAACCCCGTCTCCGGAACAGTCTGGTCGGTGTCGTCGGGGTCGTTGAACTGCAACGCTAGCTGGGCGAACACCTGAGCCTCCGTCTTGAACTGCTTGCAGTCGACGTACTCGTAGGCAACGTCCATCGGACGGGCAGCCTCGCGGGCGCGTCGGGCCACGTGCCGGGTGATGAGTGACTTTCCCGTCCCGGTCTTCCCGTACACGATGACGTGATCGGGCTGGTCACCGCGCACCAGTGGAGAGAGATACGTCGCCAACGTCTCGATTTCGCCGTCACGCCCGATGATGAGGTCCTGGTTCTCCGGCACCCACCCAACCCGCAGGATGTCCTTGTCCGCGAAGATACCCCCGTCGCGCACGTCGTCGAACAGGGGGTCGGTGTACCCGCCGGATGCCTCCTCGTCGACCATACTCTCATGGGAGGGAACTGTTCAAATAAACGTACCGGAGTCGAACCCCCCGAGTTTCCGTCGTAGTTCCGAAGAAGAAGTGCTCTCTTCCCGTTTCTGACCAACAGGGCGAAAAAAGAAAGAGAACCGGAGTTCCGTCGTCCGTCGTCGTAATACCCACGAGTTATCAAACTATCAGAAACCTGTCCGACATACCAGACGAACCGAACTACCAGATTCGTAATGTTCAGGAAAAGATTAGACACGCTCCGTACACATCGGGCCATCGAGGTAGGCATAACGAGGGCAATGACGTCTGGAGCGAGGATACTGGGGATTTCTCAAACGTGTCAGAAGTATTTGTATGGTCGTCCCAACCCCCACCCCCCAGATTTCCGTCGTTCTCCGGGATCAACGGGGGGTGGGGGGACCCCCCGGGGGTCGGTCGTCAGAATCGCTCTACCGCCTACTCACGGGAGGTAGAGCCACAGACAAGCACGATTTCAACTGGAACCCAACAACCCGTTTACTTTAGTTTGATTTATTTCTTTATATGTTTGTTAGTAATACGTACGTACGTACCAGTATTAGCACGTCAGTTTCTCCCCATTCAAACGTCTCTTTATATTCTCTTTCACTTCCACCGTGATTACTTTTGGTAGCCAGATTTTAGTTGGTTACCGTATTCTGTTGTTGCTCTCCCGACGTGTCCTCTAACTCCCGACAGAACCCCGTCGAATACCGGGTTTTCCGCTCTCACCGTGGTCAGCATGGTGCGTGTGGCCGTTTCGTGGATGCTTGGTGACGACACCCCCTCCCTCCCCCCACCCCCCTCAATCTCGGAGAACGACGGAAACCTGGGGTGGGGGGGTTCCCGACCTCGGTGAAAGTGGTCGGATCCCCCCGCTGGTCCGGTTACTCACGCTCATACGGAAATCGTGTTTCAAACTGCACAAGTCTTCCGTGCAAGGATGACGACGGAACTCCGGGGTGTGGGGGTCGCTCGCCGATGCCTCCCCGGCGTTGTCCGTCGTCGGTCATCGGTTTAACCAACAGTACCCGGCTACGTTGGTTAAATAAACGTGGTAAGGTAACGTCGTGTTGGCCATCTGCAACGGCTGAATGGGTGGGATCTCCCACGGTTGGCGTCACGGTGATGCCACATCCGGTGACAAGTTTCCCCTCGCAGAGTGGGTACTCTGGTTCGCGGGCGTCTGGTTTGTCGGAGTAGGTCTGGCGTGTTCGCCCTCGC
>CAZVCA010000029.1:0-5421 GCA_964626045.1 uncultured Halobacteriales archaeon
TGTACGCGTTGGTGTCGGGGCTCACGACCGTATTCGTCGTACCGCTCACGTCTCTCGGTCGTGACGATCCGCGTGAACGCCCGTCTCAGATGGTGGTGACAACTCCGCCGAAGAGGCCGATTGTGACGACGAGTCGGCCGAGACTACCGGCGAACGTCGCGATTGCGAACTTCACGTAATCTTCTTCGAGAATCGAAAACGCGTAAATCGACAGCGTGTCTGGGAAGAAGGGGACACACAGCGCGAGCGCTAAGCCAGCGTATCCGTACTGCCGAGCGAGCGTCATCGCCCGCTGCTCTGACCACTCGAGAATGTCGAACCGAGAGCGACGCAACCACCGAACGACGGGCCCCGCGTGTTTCACCTCCTGACCGAGGTGAAACGCAACGAGGCTGCCGGCGGCTTTTCCCGTCGCGCTTACGCCCATGATGACGCCCAACCGAGTCCAGAGGGGGAGTCCGAGATCGAGCGGTGCCGCAAGCACAACCTCGCTTGGGCCGGGAAGCGCGAATGCAATCAAAAACGAATAGACGAAGACGATCCCCAATCCCGGCCAACCCGTCGCGCTATCGATGGCGGCGTGGCCGTACTCCAGCAGTGTCGTTGTCACCTCACCCATTGAGATGGGGAGTGGGCGCGGGGTCGCGAGAAATCGGTTCACAATGATATACAGTAGATACGATTAATTACTCACGGATAAAAAGCCCGACGGATAGCTCTTCTCGAGATTCGGTTCCGGCACGCAGTTGCGCGTCCACCTCGGTGAGCTGCTGGAGATGCTGGCAGATCGTCGTTTGGCTCCGGCTCGGGTTGGCGTGGTTCAGCTCTGAAACGGCGCGGAGCCCCCGTGCCGCTCGTCGGCGAGGTTGTCTTTTTCCCGAGCCTCTGTCGCCGCCGACGCCGAGAGCGACTCGCCCTCGAAGTCGTGGGCTTTCTCCTCGATTTCGTGTAAGCACGCCCCGAACGTGGGAACAAATGACGCACGTCCGCTCCCGTTGGGATTGACCGATGATGAAGGTGTGGGAGTTCACCGAGAATTAACCAGACGTGATACGCCACCCGGTCCCTTACTGGATACAGTCTAGGAAGAGTATCCAATCGGGGAGCGGAACGGTTCGCCGTTGGAGAACCGTCGTAGTGTAGTCCGCCTCGGTTGCAAGTCAGACGGTGGCAAGAAACCGCTTTCGCGGGGAAATGCCACGGTCTCTACACCGTGGTAGCTTACACCGGTAGCGAGGCGAAAGCCCACGGCTTCAGCCGTGGGAGGATGTCAATCAGTCTCAATAGTCGTCTGCTCTGAGACATCGCTATTACCGGTGTCGGTGGAGGCGAGACCGGACAATTCCTCAGTAGCACAACTCGGACAGTAGAAATTCCGATGCTCAGAGATCGTCCACACCGGAATCCCAGCGACAACGTATTCTTGCCGATATCGACGGACGATCCCCTTGCTCAGACTGGATCCGCAGCTGACACACGGTTCATCGCGATTCTCGGACGGCGAGAGGACCCTCCTGTCGACAGTCTTCGCCCGACCGAACCGGGAGAGGCTGCGGCGTCGGTCAAGGCGGCGGCGAAAGCGTGGGTTGACGACGATACCTGAGGTGATGAACAAAAATGCCAGTCCAAGAAGCAACAGCGGAACGAGCATCTCGCCTGTTCCGGCGCGTTGAATGACTCCACCGGTGCCGCTCACGAGTGCCGCGGCTCCGAGTCCGATCAAGAGCCATCCGGCAATCCCGTACATCAGATCAGAGACCGTATCTGCGATCTCGACGCTGGAGGGCTTGGCTGACATTTCTGCGATATTGTTTCTGTGTGTAGTCTCCTAAAGGTAACGTCTGTCACGTTCGGTCGTGGTGTCGTTGCCTGCGAACCCGAACAGGCACGGGCGACCGCTGGTGGTGGGTCGGCTGTCATAGCGCCCGCTGTCGCTCTGCCCGAGCCGGACGCAGCTGGTAGCGGTGGACGTGGCCCGGCCGCCCAACGGTGTACCTCGTGCGAGCCCCGGCGTTGTCTGGATAAAAGGTACGAGAGAGCATCAAAACGCCTATTCACCGCTCGTCTTGTATAAAATTACGCAAATGGATATCGCAGATGAACTGCTGTGTCTGTACTCGGCTCGCGTAGTTGAGCAGGACGATACGTACACCGTCGAAGTGCCGAAACGAGAGGTTCGGCGAGGGACCGTTCAGAGCGGAGAACCGTACCGAGTCGCACTCATACAGCCCGTTGACGGCGCGTCTGTCTCACCGACAGATACACGTGAGGAGACGGCAGAAAACGACACACAGTCCCGGAGCGGTGCTGCTCAACCGCCCGTCTCAGAGGGCGAAGTGCGCGAGGTTGAGATTGAGAACATCGGCGACAAAGGCGACGGCATCACGAGAATCGACGGCGGCTACGTCGTGATAGTGCCCGAGACCGACGTCGGTGAGCGGGTTACTGTCCGACTCGAAAATGTGCGAGAGAACGTCGGATTCGCTGAGGTGGTCAAACGCCGGCACGATTCGGTCTAACGGTGAATTAACGTGTCTGAACTACCCATCGGTCCGATGACATAACTCACCCGACACCATGTAGGGGGCGAGCGGTCAGGTGTCGGTTGGACCCGTCGCGCCGGATGTCGCCGCCCCGTCCGGCGGCGTGACGAGGGGTTCGAACTCCTCATACTGGAACCGGCCGAGAACCTCGCCGGAGATCAGTCTGAAGTAGCTGTAGAGCGCGCCCTCGTCGAGCGCCGACTTGGTCATCCCCTCCGCCATCGTCATATCGTACTTACAGGAGACAAGGATCGACCGCTCCGCCTCGGGATCGATCAACTCGATTGCGACGTACATGACGCCCTCGATGGCGCTACCGTACACGAGGTACTCGGTAAACGCCTCGTCGAACGCGTCTCGGAAGTCGTCGGCGTAGTTGTTCGGGAGCACGTGTATCAGCCCGAACCGGTCGTGGTCGTTCATCTCCCTGCTCACGGTGTCGGTGTGTGGCGCCATGACGGTCGTCGTCTCCCAGCCGTCCTCGCGGCGCTCGTCGGCGAGGAGCTGCGTCTCCTCGATGGTCTGTTCCCACGCCCGAACGTGTTCGTCGCCCAGCCGCTCGCGGCGCTGAACGAACGGCTCCGTCTCGGGGGTCATATCGCCTACATCTGACCAGAGCAGAGACATAACTCTTTTCGAGCCCGGTATCACGCGATACCGAGGCCGACCTCCATGAACAGCGACGCCGCGAGGACGCCGACCCCGGCGAGGAACAGCTTGGTCGCGACTCGCACGCGGTCCGGCGGCCGTGGGAGCCGGATCCAGCGGACCGGCGGGAGCGACCGGACGACCTCCTCGAATCGAGTTCCACGCGCGCGTATCGTCGACCCATCGAGGTCCTCGATCGAGGTGGGCCACAGCCGGACCGTCGCGTAACCGATCACCGCCAGACCGGCCACGAACGCGAGCACCTTCCCGCGGACGAAACCGCCGCCGGTCGCGACCCCGAGCGCGACCGCGCCGAACGCGGCACCGACCGCGTGGAACACGGCGTACGCGACCGCGTCGGTCCACGCGCGGACGAGCGTCGATAGCCGGTGCCAAGACACGGTCATCGCGTCTCAGGTTCGGTCGTCGAGGACGACGTCCGTCTCCCGGTAGGCGGCGTCGTGTCGGTGACAGTAGCTCAGGCGGCCGGTCTCGCCGACGGTGAAGTACTCCGGCTCGACCGGGTCCGAGCCGCCCTCCGGGTCGACCCCGTCACAGACACTTCCGAACTCAGCGTTGAGTTCGTCGAGCGCCGCCTGCTCGCCGTGACTCCGGGCGGTGTCAACGACCGCCGTGAGCACCTCCTCAACATCGGGGGGAACGTCGAGGTCGCCGAACAGCTCCTCGTGCGTCTCTCCGATCGTCGCGAACCGGGTCTCCCAGCCGAGCCGCTCGCGGACCCGTTCGCGTATCGACCGGCTCGCCCGCATCCGCTCGCGGAGGATCTCGCGGAACGAGTTGATTCCGTCCCAGATCTCGTCGTCGAGACCCTCGTGGTCCGACGGTCGAATACGCGCCGGACAGCGCGTGCTGAACGGACAGCCGTTCGGGGGGTACCGCGGGTTCGGCGGCGTCCCGTGGAGGGTGATTCGGTCGCGGCGCTCGGTCGGGTCCGGCTTCGGGATCGCCGACAGCAGAGCGTGGGTGTACGGGTTCGCCGGGTCGGTGAACAGCCTCTCTGTGGGACCGATCTCCATGATGGTGCCGAGGTACATCACGGCGACCCGGTCGCAGATATGACGCACTACGGAGAGGTCGTGCGCGATGAACAGGTACGTGAGATCGAACTCCGCTTGCAGTTCCTCAAGCAGGTTGATGATCTCGGCTTGGACGGAGACGTCGAGCGCCGACACCGGTTCGTCGAGCACGATGAACTCGGGATTGAGCGCGAGCGTGCGGGCGATTCCGACTCGTTGGCGCTGTCCGCCGGAGAACTGGTGCGGGTACCGGTAGTAATGCTCGGCTTCGAGACCGACCTGATCGAGCAGGTTCCTCACGCGTTCGCGTCGCTTCGCCGGCGTCTTCCACTCGTGGACGTCGAGCGGCTCCCGAACGATCTCGCCGATCGTCATCCGGTCGTTGAGACTGGAGTCGGGATCTTGAAACACCATCTGCGCGTTCTGGCGCCACTCGTACAGCTTGTCACCGCCGAGAGTCGTGATGTCGGTGTCGTCGAAGAGGATCTGGCCGTCGGTGGCGTCTTCGAGCTGGATCAACGTCCGGCCGAGCGTCGTCTTCCCGCAGCCGGACTCGCCGACGAGACCCAGCGTCTCGCCGCGGCGAACGTCGAAGCTGACGCCGTCGACCGCCTTCACCGGACGGTTGTCGAGGAGGCCGCCGCTGTCGTAGTACGTTTTCAGGTTCCGCACCTTCACCATCACCTCCGGCTCGGTCGTCTCAGTTGCCGTCGAAACCGTGTTCGAACTCATTTCCTGTCACCTCGCTCCGTCTGCCCGCGATGACGGGCGATCGCCGCCTCGGTCGATTCGTCCTCCGGGTAGAGGAGACACGCCGCCGTGTGGTCGTCGGTGTCGCCGTCGATCGGAACCGATTCTGGATGGACCGCGTCGCACTCGTCGAACGCCTTCGGGCACCGCGGCGCGAACCGACAGTACGTCGGCTCCTCGTTCGGCGTCGGCACGCTGCCTTCGATCGTGGTGAGCGTTTCGCCGACCTGTCCGCCCGGAATGGACGCGAGCAGCCCGTTGGTGTACGGGTGTTTCGGGTCTGCGAACAGCGGCTCAACGGGTGCGGACTCGACGATTTCGCCGGCGTACATCACGTTCACTCGGTCCGAGACGTCGGCGATAACGCCCATGTCGTGAGTGATGAACATCACCGCGACGTCGCGGGTCTCCTGAATTTCTGCGATCAGGTCGAGGATCTGCGC
>CAZVCA010000029.1:5431-19064 GCA_964626045.1 uncultured Halobacteriales archaeon
GGTGGCTGGGGTTGGCGAAGATCTCCTCGACGGGCCCCTCCTCGACGATCTCGCCGGCGAACATCACAGCCACGCGGTCGCAGGTCTCGGCCACGACGCCGAGGTCGTGGGTGATCATCAGGACGGACATCCCGAACTCATCCTGGAGGTCGTCGATCAGGTCGAGGATCTGCGCCTGGATCGTCACGTCGAGCGCGGTCGTCGGCTCGTCACAGATCAGCATCTCCGGTTCGCAGGCGAGCGCCATCGCGATCACCGCACGCTGGCGCATCCCGCCGGAGAACTGGTGGGGGTACTCGTTCACGCGCCGACGCGCGTCGGGGATACCCACCGCTTCAAGCAGGTCGGCGGCTTCCTGAGTGGCTTCCTGACCCGTGAGACCCTGATGCAGCCGGAGCGACTCCTTTATTTGGTTGCCGACCGTATAAACCGGATTCAAACTCGTGAGTGGGTCCTGAAACACCATCGAGATGCGGCCGCCCCGCATCTTCCGTTGGACCTCGCCCGAGACGCGCGTGAGCTCGACGAAGCCGCGGCGGACGGAGCTCGGGTCGTCAGGGTCGCCCTCCAGAACGAACACGCAGTCGTCGCCGCCCGTGAGACCGATGTCGTCGCCGTAGCCAGCGGCGACGACGTCGACAAGGGGGACGTCCTCGGGGGTGGCGTACCCGAACTCCTGCGGGGTCGCGTCCGTCTGGTCGAACACCGCGTCCGGGTCGTACCCCGCCGCGAGGTCGTCGATGGCGGCCGTTCGCCCCGGGTACTCGTCGGCGAACTCCCGGACGGTCGCGACGTCGCGGTACCGAACGCTGCTTCCCTTCAGCACGCGGCCGGGCGACTCGATCAGCCCCATCAGCGACCGCGCGGTGACGCTTTTGCCGCTGCCGGACTCGCCGACGATCCCGACCGTCTCGCCGGGGTTGATCGTGAAGCTGATCCCGTCGACCGCACGGATCGTCTCTTTGTCGGTGAAGAAGGCCGTCTGGAGGTTGCGGACGTCGATGAGCGGATCGCCGTCGACCCTTTCGTCTGTGACGGCCGACCCGGTCGCGTCGGAGCGCCCGTCGGTGGCCATCAGGCACCACCCCCAGCGGTCGCCGCCTCGCTCTCGTCGACGTCGGCCTCCGGATCGATCGCGTCCCGGATGGCGTCACCGAGCGCGTTGAACGCGACGACGACGAGGACGATCGCGATCCCGGGCACGGTGGCGACGTGCCACGAGGAGGTCGCGACGTACGACTGCCCCCCGTTGATGAGGCGTCCCCACTCCGGCGTCGGTGGGTTGATACCGAGCCCGAGGAACGTCAGCGCGGCCGTCGAGATGATCACCCCGCCGATGAGGAGCGAGGCGTAAATCAGGATGTAGCCGGCGATGTACGGTGCCATGTGCTTCCGCATCGTCCGTAGGGGCGTCTGTCCGTAGCTCTTTGCGGCGTCGACCCACTCCCGTTCCGAGACCTGAAGCGAGGGGCCGCGGATCGCCCGCCACATCCCGGGCCAGTACGCGAACGCGAAGATCAACGCCAACAGCAGTCCGCCGTCCAGCGGCTGTGCGATCGGGTGGTTGGCGTCTTGAAAGATGACCGAGATGAGCATGACCAAAAGCAGCGCCGGGATCGCCTGTATCGTGTCGCTCGCCACGACCGACGCGATGTCTGCGATTCCTTTATAGTACGCGGACAAAAGCGAGAGCACGACCGCGATCAGCGCGCCGATACCGATCGCCGTGGCCCCGATTGTCAGCGACGTTCGAGCCCCGTACGAGAGGTGTGTCATCATGTCTTGCCCCCGGTTGGTCGTGCCGAGGGGCGCCCACCTGCCGTAGTCGTCGTAGCTCAACGGACCGACCGTGTTTTGCCCGTCGGAACGGCTTTCGAGGTTCGCGAACACGTGATTCACCTCCGTCACTTCGCCGTCTTCGCTCAGGTACTCGAAGCTGTTCGCGTTCGGCTCGTAGATGTTGTGCTCCGCCTCGACCGGGCTGACCGCGGGTGCCCACAGCGCCAGCACGACGAAGAGGAACACGATGGCGAACCCGAACAGCCCCCAGTAGTTGGTACGGAAGCGCCGGATCGTGTCGTCCGTCGGCGTCCAGTCTGCGCTGCGGTAGTGGGTTCGGTACGTCCCGAAACCGCGCCACAGCCACGCCAAGACCGTCAGCGCGTACGCGAAGACGAGACTCGTGCGAATCGCCCACGCGGCTGCGGGCGAGAGACCGAGGAAGGTGTCGTCCCAGCCGCCGCCGGGGAGGCGATGCCCCGTGTTCGGGATCACCTCACGGCTCGTGAGAGACGGCAGGGTCCTCGAGAGCGTCTCGACGCCGCCGGTGACCGCACCGATAACTGCGGAGAACGCTCCGCCGACCGGAGTGTACGCGATCACCGCGCCAACCGCGAGAAGCGCGGCCGTCAGCTCCGCCCGCTTCGCCCAGCGATGGCCACGGCGCGTCAGGTCCAGTCCGAGGACGCCGACCGCCCTGTCCGGCAGGGACTCCGCGAACGGGACCACGAGCGCGACGGCGAACGCGACCGCGACGACTGCCGTCGCGACGTCGCCGGCGATCGGGCCGAGCGTCGCGGAGACGTTGCCGCCGACCGATGCGGGGGTCTCCGCCACCACGGTGACGACGAAGCCAACGATGCCGAACAGCGTGTTCACGCCGGCGAACACGCGGCCGATCTCGAGTGCGAGCAACAGCCCGAAGACGCCGAGCCACACCAGCGCCGGTCGCGGATTCGCACGGATCCGGTCGCTGAACGGTCTGTTCTCGCGGTCCGGGTCGTCACGGCCGTCGTCGATCTGTGTCGTGCTCATTGCTCGTACCCCACACGCGGGTCGATAACCGTGTACAGGAGGTCCTGTACGATGTTCAAAAACAGGATGATCAGGGTGAAGATGAAAAGTAGCGCCCCCGCCATCGGAATATCCCCGCTCGTCAGCGCCTGGAAGAAGATTCGGCCGAGTCCGTTGATGTTGAAGATCTGCTCGACGATCACGGAGCCGCCGATGAGGAGGAACGCCTCGCTCGTGATCACTGGGAGAAGCGGGATCAGGGCGTTCCGGAAGATGTGTTTCCAGACTATCACGCGCTCGCTCAGCCCCTTCGCGCGCGCCGTCTCGACGAAGTTCGCGTTGACCGTCTCAAGCATCGCCGTCCGACCGATCCGAAGCTCGGCGGCCATCGACGCCGACCCGAGGATGAGCGCGGGGGGTAAGATTAGCTTGATGTCGATCGCGAGCGCCGTCCAGTCGGAGATGTACGGCACCGGAAGAAACAGGATATCGGTCGTCGAGAACCACGTGAAATTCGGCGTCCCGGTGATGCTTATGTTCCGCGACAGGAAGTCGGGACCGAGCGCGTACCAGTCAAACCCGAAGGGACCGCCCCCGTTTCGAGTCTGGCGAAGCGTCGCCAGCGCGATGACGGACAGCCAGAAGTTCGGGAGCGCCTGCCAGAGGATCCCGCCGAGCGAGGCGGTGTAGTCGCCCAGCGAGTTCGGGTTGAGCCCGGCGTAAAATCCGAGGGGGATCCCGATGAAAAGCGGCAACAGGATCGCCCAGAACCCGAGCCAGAGCGTCGCCGGCGCCGCGTTGATCACGATCTCGGTTATCGGACGGCCGGCCTGAACGACCCACGACTGGCCGAGATCGAACGTCAGGAAGCTGGTGATAAAGTCCAGGTACTGCTCCCAGAGCGGCTCGTCGAGACCCAGACGCTCCCGGATCGCCTGTCTGTCGCCGCCGGTCGCCTGCGGGCCGAGCCGGGCCGCGACCGGATCGATCGGTCCCAGCCGAAGCATGACAAAGAGGAAGCTCAACACAAGAAACAACACGGGGACCGTAAGCAGCAGTCGCTTGACGAAGTACTCCCAGCGGCTCATGAGATCGAACGCATTTTGGAGGGTGTGGTGGACATACGTCGAGTCAGTATCGGAACGGTGGGCCGGTCATCTAACTGAATGCCTCGATAAGAGCACGGACCGGGAGTTACTCTGTATCCTCCTCGAGATTTGTCTGCCAGTCGAGATAGAACCCGTTGGTCTCGCCCGGCATCGTCGAGGTGTCGGTGTTGCGCGGCTCGAGCTGGAACATGCCGTACGGGACGGCGGGCCAGCTCCAGATCCACCCGAGCGAGTACATCTGGAGGTCACCGTCCTCGCCGCGGCTCTGGAGCGTCGAGAACTGCGACGTTTCCAGCGACAGGTCGAGTCCGGTGCCGGACAGCAGGTCGCGGACGAGCTCGCCTGCGGTCTGGAACACTTCGCTCTCGTAGGTGGTGAGCGTCATCTCGAACGGGCTGTCCCGCGTGTAGCCCGCCTCGCTGAGGACCGCCTGCGCGCCCTGCGTGTCGTTCTCACCGAGGCCGTACGGGTAGTCGTCGAGGAACGACTGGTACCCGTCCTGCCCGGTGGGCCAGATCGCCGGCGGCAGGAAGCTGTACGCCGGCGTACCGCGACCCGCGAACACCTGCTGGACGATCTGTTCTTTGTTGAGGACGTGTGCAACCGCCTGTCTGGCCGCCCGGGGCGTGTTCGAGACGTTGAACCCGAAGTAGTACGTACTGATCTCCGAGACCCCGAGGTAGTTCACCTCCTCTTCGAGGTCGCCGGCCGGACCGTACGTTCCGACCTCGCGGCCGCGGTCGTCGGTCTCGGCGCTGATCGCGTCCTGCTCGTAGGCGAACGTCGGCATCTCGAACCGGTCTGCGTTCTGTTCGAGCGCGTACGTCCACCGGGCTTGGTCGTCCTCGATGATCTCCCAGTTGACCCCCTCGACGCTGGCGGTCTCGCCCCAGTAATCCTCGTTGCGGACGACGCTGACGTCCTCGTCGACGTTGAACTCGTCGAGCTCGAACGGACCGGTCCCGTTCGCCACGTTAGTGATGAACTCGTCGTGGCTGACCTCGCCGTCGTACCCCTCGATGTCGCCGACGTACCCCTCGGGCAGCACCGCGAAGCTGCTGTACGCGATGATGTCGAGTACGTCCGGGTTCGGGCCGGTAAGCTGGATCTCGAGGGTCTGATCGTCGACGACTTCGATCGCGAGCGAGTCGGACACCGGGTCGCCCTCGTCGTCCGTCTCGACGTCGATCCCGAGCCCGGTGGGCTGGTTGAGGGTGAAGGTCGCGCGTTCTGAGTTCTCGGACTCGACGGTGCGCCGCCAGGAGTACTTCACGTCCTGTGCGGTCACGGTCTCTCCCCCGTGGAACTGGACGTCCTCTTTGAGCGTGAACGTCCACGTGGTCCCGTCCTCGGAGACCTCATACTCCTCCAACAGCTGGTTTTCGATCTCGGGGACCCCGTTCGGGAACGCGGTGAGGTTCTCGTAGATCTGGGTGATGACGATCGACGACGCCGTGTCGGTCGACATGATCGGGTCCAGCTCGTCGAAGGTGCTGTTGATCAGGTTGAGGCTGTCCTTCCCCTCGACCTCTGTCGTGTTGAGCTGCTGCCAGTGTTTACCGAGCGCGCCGGTCAGCGGGACGTCGACGTAGTCGTACCAGAACAGCTCGGTGAGGCCGTGGTACAGCGGGAGGAGGGCCATGTCGTCGCGGACTGCCTCCTCCATCTCGACGTACGCCTCCTGACGGAGCTCCTCGTCCTCCGGAAGCGGGTTGTTCACCGTGCGTTCCCACGCGGCCTGTGCCTGATTGGCAAAGGTGGAGTCGCTGTCACCGCCGTCCTCGCCGTCCTCGCCGTCACCGTCGTCACCGCCGTCTTCGCCGTCGCCGCCGTTGGAGGAGTCTTGGTCGCCAGAACAGCCGGCGAGAGTCGCCGCGGCGCCGCCGCCGAGGAGGCTGAGCAGCTTGCGTCGCTTCGTGCTCTCGACCGATTCGTCGTTTGCTAGATCGGACACGTACCTCTGAGTTGGGTAGCTGATACTAAAACCCTCTCACATTTTTCGGACAGTGGCCGGATGCGCTGACCTCAGACGAAGCCGAGCGATCTGAGCCACTCGCTTGCCGTTTCTGCTTCGGCGTTGCCGAATCGGCTTAAATTCGGTGGCCTCGGGTCCCCTCTCTTCGCTATACTATCTGAGAGACAGCGGTGGTGAAAACGAGTACTGCGAAACCGTTGAAGAGTGATCCCACTATCAGCAGAAAACCTCCCCGAGCGGCCTTTTTTAACCCGGTCGTTCCCGGGTCGTCGTTCATAGAGTTTCGAGGCGGAAACCCACGGCTTTAGCCGTGGGAGGAAGCCGACAACTGAGAACCAGTCCACGTTCTTGTAGCTAACTGACTCCCCAACGAGAATCACTATGTTCAAATAATATCACTTCTACAGTAGAAGTACGTGCTGAATCGGAACTGCGAGGTGAAACTCACGGCGCTCGAACCCGAAGAGCAAGGCCTCCTTGATGAGACGTTTGAGCAGTTCCGACGAGCAGCACAATACGCCGCTGACTACGGCTGGTGCGATAACCCCGCAAACATCATCGACAGCAACTCAAAGCTCCACGACGCGACGTACGAGGATGTACGGGACCAGACCGACCTCACAGCGAACCACGTGCAAGCAGCGCGGTCGCTGGCTGCTGAAGCTCTTGATTCTTGCACGGAACTGTACTTCGAGGAAGGTCAATCAATCAGCAAGCCCACGTTCCGAGGGTCTGTTGTCGTCTACGACGGTCGGACGGTCACATTCAACGATGACCACTGCACGCTGTCTACCACAGACGGACGAGTCAGCGCTGAATACGTCTTCCCTGAGGATACGACAGACACGCCGTTCGAAACGTACTGGACTAATCCTGAGTGGGAGCGAAACAGCGCCACACTACACAAACGCGACGGAACGCACTACCTGCACGTGAACTTTCAAAAGGAGCCTGAGACGGATGTATCGGCAGTCGAGAACGGAACGGTTCTCGGCGTCGATTTCAACGTTGACGGCTACTTAGCGGTCACCAGTACGGGCGCGTTCCTCGGTAATGCTGACTACCTCAACCACAAGCGGGACGAGTACGAGCGCAAGCGCGGCAACTTACAAGAAACTGGCACGCGGCCAGCACATCTGACCATTCAGTCGATGGGCGACAGATTCAGCAGTTGGAGTGAAGACTACTTACACCGCGTTGCGCTCGCCATCGTTCTCGAAGCTCGACGGTATGACTGTGATGCGATTGCCGTTGAGAATCTCAAGCAGATTCGTGAGCGCATTTCTAACGGCAAAAAGTTCCAGCAGTGGGCATTTAAGAAACTGCAAGCACTGCTTGGGTACAAAGCCGAGAATCACGGGATTCTCGTTGACGAGGTGAAGCCCCAGTACACGAGTCAGCGGTGCAGTCACACTGAGTGCGGGTTCACGGATGAAGACAACCGTGATGGCGACGAGTTCGAGTGCTTAAACTGCGGGAAAGAGCTGCACTCAGATTACAATGCAGCGCGGAACATCGGCTGGAATCTTGTCCAGAACTGGCTCAAGTCTGGTTCTGGACGGGCAGACTGTCAGGTTGCCCTCAAGTCAGGGACAGTGAACGGGAATGGCGATTTTACGCCCGCCACGTCTTGTGGCCAGACTGGGAGTCCACTGACAAGCCCACCGCTTTAGCGGTGGGTACCTGACGACTGCATCCGCATCCGTGGCTGCTTTCTCCGGCACCGGGTCGGCCTTTCCGAGGACGGTGACTTTCTCGCCGGTACTGATCGTCCCCTCGCTTAACTCGATGGGTACGGTGAGGTCGCCGATATCCGACGTGTCTGCTGACGGTTCGAAATCAAGCCGTTCATCGGCAGTTCGTTCCGTAATTTCTCGTTTGCTGGTGGGTCTCTCCGCCGTCATACTGAGCGACAAACTGCCCTCGTCGGGAGTAACAAGAATATCTGCGGTTCCATCAGAAACGATGAACGAGCTGTGATCAGTGCCGGAGTCAATCGAGCTACGACCGGAGTCCTGTACGACTTTACTGATACTGTACGCGTAAGCTACGCACTCTCTGTTTCGTAGTGGTGAAACGAGAGCGCTATCCGATTGAGGTGGACGAACGCGACCTCGGATCTGACACAGTTCAGTGGTTGCGATAGCCTCGGCGATCGAGGTTGTATCCGTGCTTAACACCTTCCACCACTCTCTCACGGAGTTGACTCCACTCGTCATCGCGGTCAATCCTATCCATCCCATTGCGATACTAAGCAACAGCCGAGACAGAGATTCAGCAGGGGTCAATGCGATCCCTCTCAGACAGCACTATTCACGAGCGGTGAGGTGTTGAATCGGTCATTCTCGCTTCTCATCGTCGTTGTTTTCGTTGCGGTCGTCAACGATACGGCCTGTGTCCGCTGTTACGCTGTGTGCACGGCTGTCGGCAGACTCGCTGTCGCTGGCGACACCGAGAAAGTCGAGATCGGCGTTACACAGCCCGAGCAGTTCAAGTGCAGCATACCAGAGGTAGCTCTTGATCGGGGCGTCAATCACGACCGTCACCACGTAGACACCCAGTAGATAGCCGAGTAGCAAGATACCACCGACGGTGACCTCCAGCGCAGTGGTCTCTCCAACCGCTGACAGCGTCAGGACGGCGACCCCGCCAACGATAGCGGTGACGAGCGACGAGACGAGGAATTTGAACGAGGCGGCGATTCCACCGATCACCCACGACAGAACGACGTAGCCCGCTACTGCCGGTCGATTCCCGGTGCTTTTTGCTCCGAACCGTTGCCAGCCGGCGAGCGGTCCGGTGTCCGTACGCTGCATGATCGGGACGACAAACGATGTCGTCAGCGTTCCAACCACGAGATACGCCACGGCAGCCACGAGCACGCCAGCGGCGATCACCGTCCCGGCCGTTGGCCCGACTGTCCGAAGCTCTTCAGGGGTCGTTGCGCCGCTCGCGACTATGGACGCCGTAACGATCAGGCCCGCCCCCGCCAGCAGCGCGAGTCGGAAACCGAGCAGTTCGGCTCCGTGCCGGAGGTTGTGGCGGGCGTACTCCCACACTCGGAGCCGGTTCGTGCACAGCGACTCGATGATCACCAGATCCGCGACGGCGTCGACGTACTGGATCACAAGCAGTCCGGCGGCTACAATCGCGAGCAGCGCGGGTGCTGACACAACGTCTGGCGGCTCGCCGGACACGCTAGCGAGCGCGGCGAACCGCCACGCCCGACTCGCGATGCTGGGGCCGAGACTGACGAACAGAATGAGCGCGGCGAATTTGAGCCAGCCGGAGACCCCGAGCGCACCGGCGTACTTACGAGTGTCGTCGACAGCGGTCTGGAAGGCGTTACGCGCCGTCATTGCCTCTCGTATCGTCGCTGTGTAGCTGTCGCGTATATCGAGCTACCGACGGAGACGGTCGATCGTCGCGGTCACGGGGAGTGAAGCCCATACATCGTCGTCTGTGTCGACTCTGATAAGATGAGTCGCAGTGTTACGGGACCGGAAATCGGTGGCGAGAACGGCGTGGTGCGTCACGCATACGCCGCTGACGCGCCGTTCATCGGCCTCCCACGCGACCAGCTACGACCGATCGTGGACGGTGATAACCGGAACAGGTGCCGATCGGACCGTCTTTTCGGCGACACTCCCGAGGAGAACTCGATCGACGCCGCGACGACCACTGGCCCCCATCACGACGGCGTGGACCGCATTCGTTTCAATATGTTCACGGATCACGTCCGCGGGCGAGCCGTGTTCGACGTACGTTTGCGCGTGTGCCAGATCGTGTTCGTTGGCTTTCGCGGCCACCTCCTCGACGGCCTCTACTGCCGGTCGCTCAAGTTCGTCAGCTGAAAGCACGGCGCGAACGTCAGGGCCCAACGACGTATCGTCCACGACAGAGAGGATGTGGACAGCGGCGTCGAGCGTCGCCGCGAGTGTCAGGCCATGCCCGACGGCAGCCGCCGAAGCCGGACTCCCGTCGGTCGGGATGAGAACGCTCTCGTACGGGAATGTCAACCGCTCGTCGGATTGCATTCGTGCGGTCAAAACGGGAACGCCGGACAAGCGCACCACTTTCTCCGTGACGCTCCCGAGGAGATGGCGTGAGATGCCAGTCCGGCCGTGAGTGGGCAAGACGATCAGGTCGTGGTCGCGTTGTTCGGCGTAGTCGACAATCGTCGGTGCTGGGCTGCCCTGAACGACGTCGGTGTTGTGGTCCACGTCGAGGGTTTCGAGCGTCTCGGCGACGTTCGCGACGATCGTCTCTCCCTCCCGTTCCAGTGCGTCAACGACGGTTCCGTCGACAACGGTGACGCTATCCCGAGTCGTATCGGCGACGAACAGCACTTCGATCGTCGCCCCGGTCCACTGCGCGAGCTCGGCCGCGTGATGGACGATGTTAGCCGCGTGTTCGCTGCCGTCGACGGGAAGCAGAATTGAATCGTACATGGTCTACCGGTTGCTACGGCAAACAGTCACAAAGCAGTTGCCACGGCACGTACCGGTGGCCGACGGACGCCACCCGCGCGTGGTCGTTCGCTCGATTGCAGGGCCGTATCGGGACCAACGCCCGAGCGCCGGGACCCCGGGCGATGGCGTACCGCGGCAACCGCACGAAACGAGGTCCGCGCGGTCAGGATCGTTCGACGTCGGCCACCGACGGATTCGACCCGTACAGTGCGGGCACCCAACTCTGGCCGTTGATCGCCGGGCGTTCGTAGTTGGGATCCTGCTGTCGGTCCGGCAGCTCGGTCGGCCCGGGCATGATGTCCTCGTACTCGATCTGCGAGAGGAGGTGACTGATGCAGTTGAGCCGGGCGTGTTTTTTGATGTCGGCGTTGATGACGTGCCACGGCGAGTTACTCGTATCCGTGTAGGTGAACATCGCGTCTTTCGCCCGCGAGTACTCGACCCACCGCTCCCGGGCTTCGAGGTCGATCGGGCTGAGCTTCCAGCGCCGTTTCGGGTCGTTACTGCGCTTCTGGAAGCGTCGTTCCTGTTCCTCGTCGCTGACCGAGAACCAGTACTTAACCAGGATGATCCCCGAGCGCATAAGCATCCGCTCGAACTCGGGGGCCGACCGGAGGAACTCCTGGTACTCCTCGTCGGTACAGAAGTCCATGACGCGCTCGACGGTCGCCCGGTTGTACCAGCTCCGATCGAACAACACCATCTCACCGGCCGCCGGGAGGTGCTCGACGTAGCGCTGGAAGTACCACTGGCTCTGTTCTCGTTCGGTGGGCTTGCCGAGCGCGACGACTTTCACCACCCGAGAGCTCGTCCGGCGAGTGATTCGGTGGATCGTTCCGCCTTTGCCGGCCGCGTCTCGACCGTCGAAAAGCACGACGACCCGGAGTCCCTGCTCTTTGACCCACATCTGAAGCCTAACGAGCTCTTCTTGGAGCCGCTCGAGCTCTCGTTTGTAGTGTTTCTTTTTGATCTTGCCGCTTTTCTTGTAGAGGTTCTCCTCGTCGACGGTGGTCAGTACGGACTCTTCGGCCGGCAACACCGGGTGTTCAGTCATGTGAACCGCCGCTTTTCCTCTCTGCTACTGATGTGTGGATGTATACCTATCAGCAGTACTACTATATAACTCTCTGCCCCCGCGGCGGTGTTGAAGCAACACTCCGGAGTGTACGAGACCGGGGTGAGACTCGGAACACGCGGCAAATCTCACTGTTGTGAATGCTTGTCACTCTGTGCCTGCGGGAGTGGTCCGGGGCTCGGTCACCGGATCGTACACTTGCGTGTAGACGAGTGCGAGTCCGAGCACAGCCCCCGCGGTCGCAACCACAAACGGGACCGCAAATCCAAACCCGACGAGCGTACCCGAGAGTAGGGTCCCAAGCGCGATTCCGAGCCCGAAACCCATCGTCAGAATCGACAGCGTTGATCCCGATTGCCCCTTCTTTGCGAGGTCACCGGCGAGAGCGAGTGATGGAGCGAACACTGCCGCCACCGAAATGCCCTGTAAAAACCGTAGGACCACCATACCCATTGAGGAGGTAACGAAGCCCTGTAACAGCGTGGTCGGAAGGAGAAGAACAAATCCCCCGAGCAGGAACGGACGGCGGGTAAAGCGGTCGCTGAGCCGACCGATCGGGAGCTGGAAAAGCACGTTCGCTAGCACTTCGACCCCGAACTGTATCGAAAACAGGAGGCTCCCCTGGTTGAGTCGCTCGTTGATCACGTTGGCAAGCGGCGCGAATATCCCGAAGCTCAGCGACATCACCAGCGTCGCAACCCCAAGCGCAAATACTGGGTCTAATCCACGTCCGTCGGAGTTCAGCACGCTTATCGAGATGTCGTCACCGGCCTGCGCTTTCGCCTGCTCGGGGTCTTCGATCAGGGCTGTTACGAGAATGAAGCTGATTGTCGCCGCGACCACGGCCACGAGGAAGGCGGCGTCGAATCCCGAGAGCATGACACCAGCCGGACTGTACGGTCCAAAGCTGACGATCACGCCAGCCACGAGCGGGCCCGTGCCGAAGCCTAACAGCCGGAATGTGTTGAACAGTCCAAAGTTCCCTCCGCGTTCGTCTTCAGCAGAGTACTCGTTGACCAATGCGACCGTCATCGGGATCGTAAACGCTGCTCCAACCCCCTGTAGTGCCCGTAAAATGAGCACCGAAACGTAGTCAGTCAGAAACAGAAACCCAAAGCTCCCGACGGAGACCAGCGCCAGGCCCAATAAGAGGTATATCCTGCGTTTGCCAGTGCGGTCCGAGAGTCGTCCGGTGAACGGCTGGCCGAGACTGGTGAGAAACCCGAACAGTGAGAGTACGATCCCGATGAACAGCTCCTCGGTCAGCACGAACGAAACGGGACCGATTCTCACCGTACTGTTGACGAACTCAGGGAGCGCAACGACAGTGCCAATGTACAGAGGCAACACCACTACGAGAAAGGAATTAGCGACCGAATCCACCATCCGAGCCAGGGCGAGTGTTAGGACGCGCGGTTCGAGGTTTCGGTCGGACACGCGGCCGTTTGTTGTGCTGTGACCAGAATTAGCCTATCGGTATCCAGAGTGATTGTACGAGAAACCGTTCCGAAAGTACCCGGGCACCTGCTCGAACAACGTCGGAACTCCCGGATTCCGTACGGACCGCGTTCTTTCCGCGTTCGAAACGTGAGATACAATCGGCAGGGGTATCTCCGAACCACGTAGCGGGTGGGGACACCGGCCGATTGGCACAGCCAGTGGCCGCCGTTCAGCGCGGAGATAGTGTCAAGCCTCGACGAAGCCGCCCGCGCCGAGCGCCTCTTCGACCGCGGCGTCGTCGTGCACGATCGCCGAGACGGCTCGGGCGATCCCCTCCGGGTCCTCGTGTTGGAAGATCGACCGTCCCATCGACACGCCGGCGGCACCGCCGTCCATCGCGCCGCGGACCATCTCGACGGTCTCGCGGTCGGTCCCCTTCGACCCGCCGGCGATGACGACCGGGAGCCGCGTCGACTCCGTCACGCGCTCGAAGGAGTCGCCGTCGCCGGAGTAGCCGGTCTTCACCACGTCGGCGCCGAGTTCCTCCGCGAGCCGGACGGCGTGTCCGAGCGACTCCGGGTCCGTGCTGTCGACGCCCGGACCGCGCGCGTACGCCATCGCGAGCACGGGCAGCCCGAGTCGCGTGGCGTCCGCGGTCAGCTCCGCCAGCTCCGCTATCTGGTTCGGCTCGTGCTCCGAGCCGACGTTGATGTGGAAGGAGACGGCGTCCGCGCCCGCCCGCACCGCGTCCTCGGCGGTGCCGGTGACG
>CAZVCA010000030.1:0-6446 GCA_964626045.1 uncultured Halobacteriales archaeon
AAGCCCATCGGCGGGAACATCCTCGGCCACACCTCCACCTTCCGGATCTATCTGCGGAAGTCCAAAGGCAGCAAACGCATCGTTCGGCTCGTTGACGCCCCGAATCTTGCCGACGGTGAAGCCGTGATGCGCGTCGAGGACGGCGGCCTGATGCCCGAATAAGCTTGCCGAGGCCTTCGATCCGCGCACTCCTGTGTTTGGATATACTAAAACCTTGCTGCCTCGGGGCGGATTCCTACAATGTTGGAATGAAAATGCATTACTACGTTCGGTGACGTAGGACCACCTGTGGTGAGCGTAACATGAACGGATATGCCGTCGTCCTCGCCTCCGAGGAATTCGAACGAGTGCAGGCAGTGAGTATGATCGCAAGCGTCGCTGCCTCCTCGGACGTTCCGGTGGAGGTCTTCGTGACGATGAACGGACTCAACCCCTTCGAGAAAGAAGCGATCGAGAACAGGGACTTCGAAGGCGGCCGCGTCGCCGACGCGATGATGGCGGCCGAGAACGAGAGTCCGCTTTTCACCGAACAGCTCGAGAAAGCCAAAGCCATCGGCCCGCTCCAGGTCTACGCCTGTGAGATGGCGATGGACGTGCTTGGAAACGAGATCGACGACTACGCTGATGTCTTCGATGACACGCTGGGCGTTTCCGGCTTCCTGAACCGCGCACAAGACAAACAGATCATCTTCGTATAACAACAATGAGCGACAACATCCAAGCAGACGAAACGGTGGACGCACGCGGCTCGGCCTGCCCGGGCCCGCTGATGGACCTGATCGGCAAAATCAAAGACGTCGACGCTGGCACGGTCGTCGAACTGATGACCGGCGACGAGGGGTCGAAAAACGACGTCCCGGAGTGGGTCGAGGAGGCGAACCACGAGCTCGTCGAGATCGTCGACGAAGGGGAGTACTACTCGATCTTCGTGAAAAAGACCTGATATGACAACGCGCATCGTCATCGTCGGCGGCGGGAGCGGTGGCACGATCACCGCGAACCGCCTGAGCGAGGAACTCGAGCGGGAGATCGACGCCGGTGAGGTCGAAATCACGATCGTCACCGACAATCCCAATCACATCTACAAGCCGCTTTACCTGTATGTCCCCTTCGGCGAGGTGGACCGGGCGGATACGAAGCGGCCACTCGTCGACCTCGTCGACCACCGGGTCAACCTGGTGTACGAACACGTCAGCGAGATCGACACGGACGGCAAAACCATCGAGATGGGGACCGGAACGGAGATGGACTACGACTACCTGGTCCTCGCGACCGGCGCCATTCCGGAACCGGAGGAGACACCCGGGCTTGGCGACGGCGAACCGGGCCATCACTTCTACGGCCCCGACGCCTCCGAGGATCTGCGGGAGGCCCTGGCGAACTTCGACGAGGGCCATCTCGTCCTCTCGGTCATCGGCACCCCACACGTCTGTCCGGCGGCGCCGGTGGAATTCCCCATGATCGCGGACCAGTGGTTCCGCGAGCGGGGCGTGCGAGAGGACATCGACATCACGTACACCTATCCGATCCAGCGGCTGCACGGGGTTCGCCCGACCGCGGAGTGGATGGTGCCTCGATTCGAGGAGCGTGACATCGAGACGGAGACGTTCTTCAACGTCGAAAGCGTCGAAGACGGGACCATCGAGACCCTCGAAGGCAAGGAGCTCGACTTCGACATGATGATCGGCATCCCCGAGTTTACCGCCTCCCCTATCATCGAGGAAGCGGGCCTCGGCGACGAGTGGATGGACGTCGATCGCAACACCCTCGAATCCGAGCACGCCGAGGACGTCTACGGGATCGGTGACGTGACCAACCTCCCGACCAGCAAGGCCGGGAGCGTGGCCCACTACGCCTCGGGCACGCTCGTGTCCCGCATCGCGAGTGAAGTGCGGGACCAGATCCCGACCGCGACGTTCCACGGGAAGACGATCTGTTTCATCGAAGCAGGCACCGAGGAGGGGACCTTCATCGAGTTCGCCTACGACCGCGAACCCGTGGTCCGCGACGAAAACAAGTTCCTCCACTGGTCGAAATTAGGCTACAACGAGGCCTACTGGCTCACCGCCAGAGGGGTGATGTAAATGGGAGACGACATCGACGACCTCGAAGCGGAATCGGACGCGATCCAGGAGGCGGCCGACACGATGGTCGAACTCCAGCAGGACGGCACCCTCGATGACCTGACCGAGGCGGCGACCGCTATCTCGCTTGTCGCCGACGCGCTTGACGACGAGATGGTCGTCGAAGTCGCCGGGCTGGCAAACGAACTCGGCCTGGTCGCCGGCAGTGCGACCCAGGAGAACACGATCCGCACGCTCCAGGCCATGATGGACGCGATGGACGAGGCCGACACCTTCGACGATCCGGAGAAGATCGGCATGGTCGGCGCCATGCGGAAGCTTCGCGACGACGACATTCAGCGCGGGCTCGGCTTCCTGATGGCGTTTTTGGGAGCGCTCGGCCGCCAGATCGATCGGCGCGCCGACTCCTACGAACAGGCCGAACAGTAACCCGTTTCGCCTATTCCTCGACGGCGGTCGTTTCGTCCGCGCGTTCGCCGAGATGGATCTCCAGCCCGTCCTGCACCACTTTCTCCGCGAGGACGGCACATTTGATCCGCATCGGGCTGATGTCCCCGCCCAGCATCTCGACCGCGTCGTCCCGATCGAGAGCCCGGACGGTTTCGACCGACATCCCCGGGAGTTTCTCACTCAAGAGACTCGCCGCGGCCTGGCTGATCGCACACCCCTCCCCGTGGAAGGCCACTGATTCGATCGTGTCGCCGTCCTCGTCGAGCTCGACGTCGAACTCGAGTTCGTCTCCACAGGAGGGGTTATGGCCCCGATGACTGAACGTCGGGTCCGCGAGCTCGCCGTAGTTCCGGGGGTTCTTGTAGTGATCCAGGATCTGCTGGCGGTACATGTCCGAGCCCATGCTCATAGCCCCGAGATACGCGAGCGGGATACAAGGGTCCTACGGGTGCCGGAGATGTGCTCCGCGGTGACCTGATCGGGTGCGCCCGAGCTACGCGAAGAGGTCCCGGGCCGTATCGAGGCCCTCCAACAAGGCATCGACTTCGGCGGTCGTGTTGTAGACGTAAAACGAGGCGCGCGCCGAGGCCGGGATCCCCAGCGCGTCGTGTAGCGGCTGGGTACAGTGATCGCCGGCCCGGACGGCGACACCCGCCTCGTTCAGTATCGAGGAGAGGTCGTGTGGATGGACGCCATCGAGCGTGAACGAGACGAGGGACCCGCGCTCCTCGCCGACCGGCGGGCCATACACCGTCACGTCCTCCCGTTCGGCGAGCTGTTCGTGGGCGTACTGCGTGACCCACGCCTCGTGGGCCTGGACCGCTTCCATCCCGAGTGAGTCCAGGTAATCCGCGGCTTCGGCCAACCCGATCCCCTCCGCTATCGGCGGCGTTCCGGCCTCGAACTTCCAGGGGACCTCCGCCCAGGTGGCCCCCTCCAGGGTCACCCGCTCGATCATGCCGCCACCGAACTGGAAGGGCTCCATCTCCTCGAGGAGCGCTGCGCGGCCGTAGAGCACCCCGATCCCCGTCGGCCCCGCCATCTTGTGCCCGGAGAACGCGTAGAAGTCCACGTCGAGGGCCTTCACGTCGACCGGTCGGTTCGGCACGGCCTGGGCGCCGTCGCCGAGGACGAGCGCGTCGTGCTCGTGGGCCAGTTCGGCCACGTCCGCAAGCGGCGTCACCGTCCCGAGCGTGTTCGAGACGTGGGGCAGGCTGACCAGTTCGACGTCCCCATCGATGAGTTCGGCCGCCTCCTCCATGTCGAGGTGCCCCTCCCCGTCAATGGAGATATGTCTGATTTCCGCCCCCGTCCGTTCGGCCATCTGGGTCCAGGGCACCAGCGAGGCGTGGTGGTCCATTTCCGTGCAGACGACCGCCGAGTCCTCGTCCAGGTGCTCTCGTCCCCAGGCCTGGGCGACCATGTTCATCGCTTCGGTCGTGTTTTTCGTGAAGACGATCTCCTCGCGCCCGGACGCGCCGATGAACCGGGCGATTCGATCGTGGGCCTCTTCGTATTCGATCGAGGCCTCCATGGAGAGTTGATGGATGCCGCGGTGAACGTTCGCGTTGTATTCCCGGTAGAACGTACTCATCGCCGCGATGACCTGTTCGGGGGTCTGTGTCGTGGCCGCGTTGTCGAGATAGACGAGGGGCGTCTCCTCGTCGATCGGCCGCGAGAGAATCGGGAAGTCCTCGCGAACGGCCTCAACGTCGAGCGGTTCGGGCTCCGTGGCCGTCATTGGCTCATCCTTCGGCGTGGGCTCCCAAGTGTCGTTCGGTCCGCTCGATCGGCGCTGGTATCACCAATGGCCCCGAAAACCGCAGCCCATCGACGTATCACAACCCTTTACCCCCTCTCAGGAAAAGACTCAACGAACCACGGCCGACTCATGACCGAATCAGCGTCCCTCCCCCAGCAAAACGTCATCGAAGCGGACTGGGACTACCTCATCGTCCTCGATGCGGCCCGCTATGACGTCTTTGCCGACATCTACGAGGAGTACCTCGACGGCGAACTCACCAAAATGCGCAGTCCCGGCTCCGCGACCCCGGAGTGGGCGACCCGGACGTTTACCGGCGATCACGAATTGACCTACCTGTCGGCCAACCCGTTCATCAACAGTCTCGGCATTCCACTCAAGGAGCTCAAATGGGGTGCCTCCTCGGGCTACGACTGGACCGCGACCGACCACATCGACACGATCGTGGACCTCTGGCAGGACGCGTGGGACGAAGACCTCGGGGCCGTCGCCCCTGGATCGGTCACCGAGGCCGCCCGTGAACAGCTCGAAACTGGCTACGACGGCCGGCTGGTCGTCCACTACCTGCAGCCACACGCACCCTTCATCCAGGAGGGGACCGGCCGGAAGATGAAGCGGATCAAAGCCGGGTTCGACGACGTGCCGGATGCGGGTAACGCCCCCGAGGAGGACGACGATTCCCTCGGTGGTCGGCTCCGGCGATGGATCGAACCCAAACTCGGCAACAGCGAACTCGCCCAGCGGCTGGGGATGCTCGTCGAACTCGACGCGGGGAGCACGACTGACATCCTCACCGACGGCATCGAGGACACGCTGCGGGGGTACTACGAGGACAACCTCCGCCTCGCGCTCCGGGAGACGGCTGCGCTAGTCGAGGACCTCGATGGTCGGGTCGTCGTGACGGCAGATCACGGGGAAGCCTTCGGGGAGCAGGGCGTCTGGGAACACCACATCGAGACGTACATTCCGCCGTTGATCGAAGTGCCCTGGCTCGAAGTCGAGTGATGAGCGGGAGGAGCCGCGGTGGACCCGATCGGAATCGCCCGATAAGGGCGACGAATACGACGCGGAGCTGAACGTGCATGAATCGCCAGCAAATCGCGATCCTGGGATTTCTCGGCTCGCTCGCGGTCATGGGCCTGTTGCTCTCGATCGTCGGCCTCGAACGGATCGCCGACGCGCTCGCGACGGCGAGTCCGGAGCTGCTGGCAATAGTCGGGCTGTTCGGGGTCGGGCAAGTGACTGCCTGGGGCCTCTCGTTGCGAACCGTCATGAGCTCGCTCGACCGGCCGGTCTCCCGGCGCAAAGGGATCGCCCTCTACGCCTCGGCGATGTTCGCTAACAACGTCACCCCCTTCGGCCAGGCCGGTGGGGAACCGGTCACCGCTTACGTGATCAACCGGGTGACGGACACGCGGTTCGAGACCGGGCTCGCCGCGATCGCGACCGTCGACGCCGCCCACGTCTTCACCTCGATTTCGATCGCGGTCTCCGGGGCGCTGCTCACCGTGACCGTCTTTTCCCCCAACCGACAGCTCACGCTCGTGGTCCTGGGGGTGCTGGGAATCGGTGCCGCCGTCGTCGCGGGTGGGGTGTTCCTCGTCCGCTACCGCCTGTCGATCGCCCGCCGGCTGGAAGCCCCAGTCCTCGCCGTGGTCAACCGGCTCCGGGCCTCGTTCCCGGACCGACTCGCCCAGTTGCTGCACACGGCGACAGAGCGGTTTGCGATCTTTCGCAGCGACCTGGGCCGGATCGCGGCGAACCGACGGACCCTGAGCCTCGCACTCGGATACTCCTCGGCCGGCTGGCTCTTCGAAGTCGGGGCGCTTTCGGTTGCGCTCTGGGGCCTGGGCGGGCCGGTCCCGTTCGCGACGCTGTTGATCGTGATTCCGGTCGGCAAGCTCGCCGGCTTCGTCCCCCTCCCAGGTGGCTTCGGGAGCATCGAGGCGACCCTCGTCGGCTTGCTCGTAGCCACGACCCCGGTAAGCGGCGGGATGGCGACCGCGGCTGTCCTCCTCCATCGGGCCGCCACCTACTGGCTCCCAACGATTCTTGGCGGCAGCGTCTCACTGGCCCTGGGCGTGACCACCCGCTGGGGGTAGCACTACAGCCGCAGGTATGCTGGGAGTAGCCCAATACAGCCGCAGGTA
>CAZVCA010000030.1:6546-18646 GCA_964626045.1 uncultured Halobacteriales archaeon
GGGAGTAGCCCAATACAGCCGCAGGTATGCAGGGAGTAGCCCACTACAGCCGCAGGTACTGGGCGTGAAGCGTTCGCCCGACTTCCAAAACGTTCCCCTCGTCGACGAACCCTTCCTCGATCGCGAGTTCGACCGTCTCGGTCCCGACGAGATTGGCGATACTCGCCCGTGAGAGCGCGTCGATGGCTGTCTCGGCGTCCACGGAGTCTCCACCGTAGAAGTCCTCGGTCACCTCGAGGGAGATCGAATCCGCCTCGAAGGTCTCGCCGAGCACGTCGGCATCACAGACAGTCACGAGCAACCCTCGGTCGGTGTGCCGTTCGGACAGGATCATTCCCGCTGAACGAGTGTTTCCTCTTCGGCTTCCTGCATCTCGCGGGCCGTCTCGCGGACTTCGGCGGCTTCCTCGTCACGTTCTAACCCTTCGAGGGCCCGCGCTTTCTCCTCGTACACGGCGGACTCCTGGAACCCCAGGCGGATCGCGTTGTCCAGACACTCCAGGGCGTCCTCGTGCTGGGCGCGTTCGACCTGGATATAGCCGAGATTGTACCAGGCCTGCGGCAGTCGCTGGTCGGCCCGCACGGCGTCTTCGGCGTGCTGGAATGCCGCTTCGTCCTCGCCGCGTTCCCAGAGGGCATAGGCCAGATTCGTATGGGCCAACGCCGCGAACTCCCCGTCCTCGTCGACGTGAAGGGCCTCGCGATGGGCGGATACCGCGGCGTCCCACTCTTCGAGTTCCCCGTGAGCGATCCCTTTGTTGACCCACGCTTCGGCGGCGAGCGTGTCGTCCTCGGCATACCGGGCCGCTCGTTCGAAGGTTTCGACCGCCTGTTCGTCCCGGTTGATTGCCATATACTCCACACCAACGTCGAGGAGGGTGTCCGCGTCCACTTCGTCCCCGGCGATATTCCGATCGTCGAGCAGATCGGTCACCGACCGCGAATCGACCGGGTCCACGGCCGACGGGTCATCGACGTCGAGTTCCGGCGGGTCCAGATCGAAGCCCTCGTAGGGCTCCGAGAATCCCTGGCCCGAGGAGAACTCGTGGTCGGTCCCCCGACCCTGCCGCTCCTCGTGATCTTCGTCTGTCATAAGCGCGGCTATGTGAGACGGAGGGTTAAGGCCACCGGCCGCTAATTCCCGGTATGCGGCTGTTCGTCAGCGTCGACCTCCCAGATCGGTTGGCTGAACCGATCGCCGACCTCCAGGCGGATTTCCAGGCGGCCTCGGGGTTGGACTTCACCGATCCCGACCAGGCACACATCACGATGAAATTCCTCGGCGACACCGACCCGGGGCGAGTGGACGACATCGCCGACGCGCTCGATCGGGCGGTGCGCGAAGCGGCTGTCGATCCCTTCGAGGCGACCTTCGAAGGGCTGGGCGTGTTTCCATCCCTCGAGTACATCTCCGTGCTCTGGCTGGGCGTGGGGGACGGGGCCGACCGCTTGGTCGACCTGCAAGCCCCGATCGAGGACCGGTTGGTGGCGCGAGGATTCGATCCCGAGGACCACGACTTCACGCCACACGTGACCGTGGCGCGGATGAACCACGCCGGCGGCAAAGAACTCGTGCAGGACCGGGTCCGGAACGCCGAGCCGACCATCGGGTCGATGACCGTCGACCGGGTCTGCCTCACCGAAAGCACGCTCACGGCCGACGGGCCGGTCTACGAGACGGTACACGAAGCCACGTTGTAGCGGCGGGAAGTGCCCTATGAGAGGGGCGGTCCCGTTGTAGCTGTGAGTGCTCAGGAGAGATCCTGATCAGGCCGAAACTCGAATCGGGCCCCGCCTGCCGCCCCATTGGTCACCGCGACGGACCACCCCTGGGCCTCGGCGAGTCGCTCGACGATCGAGAGCCCCAGGCCAGTACCGTCCGGATTCGTGGTGTAGCCGGACTCGAACACCTGGTCCTGTGTTTCCGGCGGGATCCCTGGGCCGTCGTCGGCGACGAAAAACCCCGCCGTTTCGAGCGGGCCGACCGTGATGGCGACGTCCTCGCCGACGTGCTCGAGGGCGTTTCGATAGAGGTTCTCCAGGATTCGGCGGGCCCGCTTCGGGTCGCCGTCGATCGTCGGGTCACCGTCGACCGCCACCGCTTCGGTCGACAGATCTGTCGTCGACACGGCCTCCTCGGCCAGGTCCGCGATGGCAAGCGGTTCCGTCGAGTCCGCCGTTTCGCCCTCGCGGGCCAGGGTCAGGACGTCGTCGATGATGGCCCCCATCCGATCGAGGGCGGTCTCGATCCGTTCGACGTTGGGGTCCTCGTCCGGCAGCAGGTCCAGACTGCCCTGGGCGACAGTCAGGGGGTTGCGAAGGTCGTGGGAGACGACACTGGCAAACTCCTCGAGGCGTTTGTTCTGGCGTTCGAGGGCGAGTTCGCTCTCCTTGCGCTCGGTGATGTCGTGATTCACGGCGACGAAGTGCTCGATGTCCCCACTTTCGCCGTACACGGGGGCGATCGTCTGGTCCACGTAGATCTTGGTGCCGTCCTTGCGTTCGTTGATGATCTCGTGCTCCCAGACCTCGCCGTCCAGGATCGTCTCCCACAGGTCCTCGAAGTAGTCCTCGTCGTGGGTCGCCGAGCGGAGGAGGGAGGGCGTCCGGCCGATCGCTTCCTCGGCACTGTATCCCGTTTGCTCCTCGAAGGTGGGGTTGACGTAGGTGATGACGCCTTCCTGATCGGTGATCAGCACGCCGTGGCCGGCGTGTTCGACGGCCTGGCGGAACTGACGGAGTTGGCGTTCGCGGGCCTTCTGGTCCGTGAAGTCCGCAAACACCGACATCCCGCCCCGGACGTTGCCGTCCGCGTCCTCGAGTGGGGCCGTCGAAAGGTGGAGATCGACGGTGCGGCCGTCCTTCCGGGTTCGTTGGACCTCGATGCCGGTGAACGATTCCCCGGCAAGCGTGCGGGAAAAGAGCTGCTCGTACTCCTCGGCTACCTCCTCGGTCACGATCGGGGGTTGCTCCATCCCGAGGACCTCCGCCTCGTTCCAGCCGAATATCTCGGCTGCGCCGTCGTTCCAGAGGGTGATCTCCCCCTCGGTGTTCTGGGCGATGATGGCGACCGGGGCCGCCTGAATGAGGGCGTCGAGGGTTCGGTTCGTTTCCTCGAGTTGCCGCTGGGTTCGCTTGCGCTCGGTGATGTCCTCGAACGTGAACACCACCCGGTCCAGGGAGCCGTCCTGATCGAACCGCGGCGCCCCGTTGATCGAGACCCAGATGGGCTCGGCGTCGGCTCGTTCCATCCGCAGTTCGCGATCGTAAAGCGGGGTTTCCTCGGCGAGTACCTGCTGGAACGGGTGGGCCTCCGCGGGGATCGGCTCCCCAGTCTCGTCCGTGAACCTCCAGGCGGGATCGTCGGAGGAGCGCTCGGTCACGTCCGGTTCGTCGAGTGCCATGATCTCCGCGGCGCGGGTGTTGGCCCGGACGATTTTCCCCTCCGGGGAGAGCACCACGATCCCGGTCGGGCTCGTCTCGAACACGCCCTCGAGAGTCTCTCGCTCGCGGCGGATCGCTGCCTCGCGATCGCGTCGCTCCGTGACGTCCGCCTGGATCACGACGAACCCTTGCAGGCGTCCGTCGTCCGTTTCGATCGGGGCGACGGTCTGTTCGACGGCGTACTCGGTGCCGTCGGCCCTGGTCGCCGTCAGTTCCCGCTCCCAGTACGCACCGTTCGCGAGGAGGCCTTCGTCGCTTTCGGCCGTCTCGGGGCTCGCCGTCTGGAGGCTCGCAAACGACGTGTGGAGCAGGGTGGCCCGGTCGGAGCCGGTCTGTTCGACGAAGGCGTCGTTGACGTGCTGGATGTGCCCGTCGGGTTCGGTGATGGCGATGCCGTGGCCGGCGTGCTCGAAGGCCTTGCGAAACTCCCGGAGGTCGGCCTGCATCTCGACCGCGTCGATGGCGTGTCCGATGTCCTCGCCGAGGCTTTCGAGCAGGGTCCGCTCGGTTTCGTCGAATGCGTAGGGGCGATCCGCGTAAATCGCCAGCAGCCCGAACACCGTCGCTTCGTGGACGAGGGGGACGGTCGCAACGGATCGGTAGCCATGGGCCGCCAAATCGTCCTGGAAGTCGTCGAAGCTCTCGTCCCGTTTGACGTTCTGGGTCACCTGAACCGTTCCCGTTTCGAGTGCGGTGGGGCCGGGCCCCTCATCGGGGAGCGTGGTGTCCTCGCCGACCGGGATCTGCTCGAGAAACGCCTCCCCGACCCCCGCGTGGGCCCGGGGAAGCAGCCGGTTGGCCTCGGGGACGTACTCGCCGACCCAGGCAAAGCGGTACTGCTCCGAGTCCGCGATGATGTCACAGGCCGCCTGTTCGATCTCCTGTCGAGTATCCGCCCGGACGAGTGCCGCGTCGATCTCCTGGAGGACCCGATTGACCCGTTCGATCTGGTCGGCCCTGGCTTCGGCCTCGGCCTGGTCGATCGCGTGTCGGACGCGATTCGCGAGCAGGTCGACACTCGCCACGTCCTTCGAGATGTAGTCGGTGACCCCCGCTGCGATGGCGTCGCTTGCGACGTCCTCGCCACCGGCGTCCGTGTACAACACCACCGGGATGGACGGGACCGCCTCCCTGGCTGCTTCAAGGACTTCGAGGCCGTCCCCGGACGGTAACGCGTATTCGGTGACCACACAATCAGTTCGGGACAACGCCCCGAAATCGACCGACTCGATGGCCGTCGCTCGATTCACCTCGATGGGTCGCTCGTCGCCGTCGACGGCCGCCTGGAGGGCACTACTCGGAGCCGGATCCGGGTCGATAACGAGGACCGCTGGCGGATCCGTCTCGTTCATATGGGCCGTGACAGAGCGACCCCCCTAATGATTCCGGCTTCGCCGCGTGCTGGCTCGGGCGAAACGGACAACGTTTTAAGGGGTACAGCCAGTATCTCAGCCCACTATGAGCAAGAAGACGAAGGCCAAGAAAAAGCGGCTGGCGAAACTCGACCGCCAGAACAGCCGCGTGCCGGCCTGGGTCATCATGAAGACCGATCAGGAAACACAGCGCAATCCCCAGCGCCGTCACTGGCGACGCAGTGACACCGACGAGTAATCCATGAGCGCAAGCGATTTCGAGGAGCGGATCGTCACCGTGCCCCTCCGGAAAGCGAAAGCGGCCACGAAGAGCAGCCGTGGCAACCGAGCCATGACCCTCGTCCGAGAGCATCTGGCCAGCGAATTCAGCGTCCCCGAGGACGCCGTCCGCCTGGACCCCTCGATCAACGAGGCGGTCTGGGAGCGCGGCCGGGCCAACCCGCCGAGTCGGGTCCGAGTTCGTGCCGCCCGCTTCGTCGAGGAGGGCGCTGCGGTCGTCGAGGCCGAACACGCCGAGTCCTGAGAGTGCTTCGTACTGCCTTCTACGGATCGTCGTACGTCGGGGTGTTCGGCACCGGGACCGCCGAGTTCGTCGTGGTCCGGCCGGACCTCGAAGCCGAAACCGTCGACGCGCTCGAGACGGAGTTCGAGGTGCCGATCGTCGAAACCACCATCGACGGGTCGGACACCGTGGGTGCGTTGCTCGCGGCGAACACACACGGGATTGTCGTCAGCGAGCGGACGGCCGACCACGAGCGCGAACGGCTCGAAGACGGGACAGACCTGCCGGTCGCCGCGCTTCCCGGTCGGATCAACGCCGCCGGCAACGTCGTGCTGGCGAACGACCACGGCGCGCTCGTCCACCCGGAGCTCCCGGACGCGGCGATCGACGTGATCGGCGACACGCTCAACGTGCCCGTCGAGCGCGGACAGATCGGCGGTGTCGACACCGTCGGGTCCGCCGCCGTGGCGACCAATCGCGGGGCGCTGTGTCATCCCCAGTCCACGGACACGGAGCTTGACGCCGTCGAATCGGCCCTCTCGGTCCCGGCCGACGTCGGCTCGATCAACTACGGCGGCCACCTCGTCGGATCGGGACTCATCGCGACGGCGAACGGGTATCTCGCGGGCGAAGACACCACTGGCCCGGAACTCGGTCGCATCGAAGATGCGCTTGGCTATATCGAGCAGTCCGAGTAGGAAGATACTTCCCGCGAAAGGCCTCGTTTTCGACCATGAGTATTGGAGGCGGCGGTCAGATGCAAGCGCTCCAGCAGGAGATGCAGGCTCTCGCGGAGCGACGCGACGAACTCGACGAACAGATTGAGGACTTAGAGGCGGAAAAACGAGAGATCGACGAGGCCATCGACGGGCTCGACGCGCTCGAAACCGGTGGCACGGTCCACGTCCCGCTCGGCGGCGACGCCTTCGTCCGGGCGACGATCGAAGACGCGGACGAGATCGTCGTCAACCTCGGCGCCAACTTCGCGGCCACCGAGGACCGCGAGCAAGCCGCCGAAACCCTCGAAACGAAAAAAGAGCGGGTCGACGAGCGCATCGAGGAGCTGCGAGAGGAGCAATCCCAGCTCGACGAGCAGGAACAACGGCTCGAACAGGAGGCCCAACAGGCCCAACAGCAGATGCTCCAGCAGCAGGCCCAGCAGCAGGACGAGTAAGGAATGTTCGACGGGTTGAAGGAGAAGCTCGGCCGGTTCCGCGACGATGCGGCCGACGTCGCCGCGGAACAAGCGACAGACGAGGCGGTCGCCGAATCGGCTCCCGAGGCGGAGACGGAGGTCGACTCGACAACGACCGCGGATTCTTCGGGCGGTTCCGGCTCGGAAGCGGCAGCGCCGGCTGCGGAGGACGGTCCGTCGCTGACGGATCGAGCGAAATCCCTGGCGACCGGCAAGGTCATCCTGGACGCGGATGACCTCGAAGAACCGCTCTGGGAACTCGAGATGGCCCTGCTGGAAAACGACGTCGAGATGGGTGTCGCCGAGGAGATCCTCGAGGGCATCGAGGACGAACTCGTCGGTCAAGAGAAGACGATCACGGGGAGTACGAGTTCGTTGATCGAGGAGGCCCTCGAAGAGGCGTTGCTCGACGTGGTTTCAGTCGGCCAGTTCGACTTTCTGGACCGGATCGAGGGAACCGAGAAGCCAGCCGTCATCATCTTCACCGGCGTCAACGGCGTCGGCAAAACCACCTCGATCGCCAAACTCGCGACGTATCTCGAGGCCCATGGCCTGTCCTCGGTCCTCGCGAACGGGGACACGTACCGGGCCGGCGCGAACGAGCAGATCGAGGAGCACGCCGACCGAATCGATGTGCCGCTGATCAGCCACGAACAGGGTGGCGATCCCGCGGCGGTGATCTACGACGCCGTCGAGTACGCCAACGCCCACGACGTGGACGTAGTGCTCGGGGATACAGCCGGCCGCTTGCACACGAGTGACGGGCTCATGAACCAGCTCGCGAAGATCGATCGGGTCGTCGAGCCGGATATGACACTGTTCGTCGACGAAGCCGTCGCCGGCCAGGACGCCGTCAACCGGGCCGAGGAGTTCAACGACGCCGCGTCGATCGACGGGACCGTCCTCACGAAGGCCGACGCGGACACCCACGGCGGCGCCGCCATCTCCATCGCGAGTGTCACCGGCGCCCCCATCCTCTTTTTGGGGACCGGCCAGACCTACGACGATCTGACTGTCTTCGAGCCGGAGGCTGTGGTCGCCGATCTCCTCGGCGACTGAACGGCCGAAGGGCTTTCCTGCCGGCCCACGATGGAACGGATATGAGCACGGATTACGACGAGCTGGTCAGCTATCTGACCCCCCGCGAGGAAACCGATTCGATGAAACGCTACCAGAACACCACCGCCATTCCGTGCCCCGTTTGCGAGGAGCCCTTCGCGGATCTCGTCGTCGTGACCGGCGAGACGACGAGCCTGGAGCTGTCGGAGCCGCTTGACCTCTGTGTCACGCGGACCTCCGAGGACAAGCCGATGTTGTTCACCCACACCGGCTAAATGGCGAACAGGTGACACGACGCCGGCCCCGAACAGGTGTGCCACACAATCGCCCCGTGCTGTCCGGGCCAGTTGCCAGCTGATGGGCGGGGTTGGTCCGGTGATGGCTGATAAAGCTATAGACAGGTCCGGCCAATCCGGTGTTAGCCGTCGAAGTCCTGCTCGGGCGTTTTGCCGTCGACGATCACCAGATCGCGGTCCGTGCTGTCCCGGTCGTACGCCGCCACGTTGGCCGGCTTCCAGGGTGGGACCGCGACGAGCATTGTTGCGGCCAGGTCGTCTCGCATCGTCACGTCGGGATTGCCGTCGGGATGGGAGAGAAATCGACCGCGGGATTGCCCGGCGGGCGTGCCCAGATCCACGCCGAAGACGAAGTGTAACGAGTTGCCGACCTCGGGAAAGTAAAAGTCGGAGTAAACCGGAGTTGACGGGTCGAGATCGGCAAGCGGCCGTCGCTTGGTGTTGCTCCCCTCTCGGAGTGGCTCCGAATCAGGGGCCGACTCCGAAAGGGGGTCGAGATCCCCCGCCGGCGTCGCGATGAGATGGACGTTCGCCGGGTCCGGCTCGGCGTCGGCCGCGATCTCGAGCAGCACGGAGAGCAAGGGTGCGGTGACGTGAAGCGGCGATGACACAGGGTGGCTTCGGCAGCGAAGGGGATAAATCGGGCGCCGGGCGACACGGTTAGACATTTACCGTTCGACCGGCCTACCCTAGATAACACGATGGTACTCGACGATCTCGGGAGTTCGCTCCGCTCGACCCTCGATGACCTCCGCGGGAAATCCCGTATCAGCGAGGAGGACGTCAAAGAGGTCGTCACGGAGATCCAGCGATCGCTCCTGCAAGCGGACGTGGACACCGGGCTGGTGATGGACCTCTCCGATTCCATCCGAGAGCGGGCTCTCGACGAGGAGCCCCCGGCCGGGACCACGGCCCGCGATCACGTCCTCCGGATCGTCTACGAAGAGCTGGTCGAACTCGTCGGCGATTCGACCGACCTGCCACTGGAATCCCAGACGATCCTCCTCGCCGGCCTGCAGGGCTCGGGGAAGACGACCACGGCGGCCAAGATGGCCTGGTGGTTCTCCAAGAAGGGGCTCCGACCGGCCGTCATCCAGACGGATACCTTCCGTCCTGGCGCCTACGAACAGGGGAAGGAGATGGCCGAACGGGCCGAGGTCGACTTCTACGGCGACCCCGACGCCGAAGACCCAGTCCAGATCGCGCGGGACGGCCTCGCGGCCACCGAGGACGCCGACGTCCACATCGTCGACACGGCCGGACGCCACGCCCTCGAAGAGGGACTCATCGATGAAATCGAAGCGATCGAGGCCACCGTTGCCCCGGACCGCAACCTGCTGGTGCTCGATGCGGCCATCGGCCAGGGCGCCAAAGAGCAGGCGACGCGATTCGACGAGGCGATCGGCATCGACGGTGTCGCGATCGCCAAACTCGACGGGACGGCCAAGGGTGGCGGGGCACTCACCGCGGTCAACGAAACCGACTCCACGATTGCCTTCCTGGGGACCGGTGAGACGGTCAAGGATATCGAGCGCTTCGAGCCCTCGGGGTTCATCTCCCGCCTGCTGGGGATGGGGGATCTCAAGCAACTCACCGAGCGGGTCGAGCGGGCGATGGAGGAGACCGAGGCCGAAGAGGGCGACTGGGACCCCGAGGACATGCTCGAGGGCGATTTCACCCTCACGGACATGCGCCACCAGATGAACGCGCTGAACAATATGGGGCCGCTCTCCCAGGTGCTCGATATGGTTCCCGGGCTCGGCGGGGGCATGATGGACCAGCTCCCCGACGAGGCGATGGACATGACCCAGGAGCGGATGCGGACCTTCGAGGTCATCATGGACTCGATGACCGAGGACGAACTCGAAAACCCCCGGTCGATCGGGGCGAGTCGGATGAAACGGGTCGCTGCGGGCAGCGGCACCGAGGTTGATGACGTGCGGGAACTGCTCGAGCAGTATCGGATGATGGCGCGGGCGATCAAACAGTTCCAGGGCATGGGCGACGCGGATATGGAGCGGATGATGAAACAGATGCAACAGGGTGGCGGCCCCGGCGGCGACCTCGACGGCATGGGCCCGATGGGATAAGCCGGACGAGCCCTTTTTGCGGGGCGGGGGCGATGTACGGACGATGACAGTCGCCTCGCTGGCACGATCGGCCTACCGCGAGGCACTCGGTCCGCTCCTCATAAGCGCCGGCGGCGGCCTGTTCGCCGGGCTTGTCCTGGCGGGTATGGAAAGTGATCTCGAGCGGATTCATGGACTGTTGGTGCTGGTACCTGCACTGCTTGCGACTCGCGGGAACGTCTTTGGCGCGTTTGCCGCCCGGATCGCCTCGGGCCTTCATCAGGGGCTTGTCACACCGGCGATCGACCTCGATGACAAACGGCTCCAAGCCGCGACCGGTGCGGCCATGTCCAACAACCTGATCGCGAGTGGGTTCGCTGCCGTCCTGACTGTTGGGGCACTGCTCGCCCTCCAGCAACCGGCAGCCCCCCTCTGGGAGCTCGTGCTGATTGCGTTGATCGCGGCCTTCCTCTCCGGGCTCGCCCTGGCCGTGGTCGTCATCGGCGTGATGTTCGTCGGATTCCGCCGTGGGATCGACCCGGATACGCTGGTCGGGCCCCTCGTCACGACGACAGGGGACGTGATCGGGATCGCCTTCCTGTTGCTCGCGGTGGAACTCGTCGGGGGGATCTGAATGCAGAGTGCACCGGGCCACCACTGGTCGTTCGGATCGATTTCCCGCGCCACCCTGCCGATGCTCCTCCTGCTCACTGCGGTCGCGGTCGGATCGGGGCTCCTCCTGGGGACCTTCGAGGCGGTGCTCTATCGGTACCCGTCGCTTCTGATCCTCGTCCCAGTCACCATCGGGACCGCCGGTAATCTCGGCAGTTTGCTTGCCTCGCGGCTCTCGACGGCCTTCCACCTGGGCACCCTCTCGTTCCGACTTCGGGACGAACAGTTGGGCGGGCACGCGCTCGCGACGGTTGGGCTCGCCTTGACGCTGTTTCCCCTGGTCGGAGCCGGCGCCTGGCTCCTCGCGCTCGTGACGGGACGGGTCGTGCTTCCACTCTGGCGCGTCCTAGCGATCGCCACGCTGAGCGGGGCCGGACTAGCCCTGGTCGCCATCCTCGCGACGGTGCTCACGACCTACGCGGCCTACCGGGCGGGATCGAATCCCGACGACGTCGTGATCCCGGTCGTGACGGTCACGGCTGACGTCTTCGGGGTCGTGATGCTCTTCATCGCGGTCGCCGCGTTGACCTAGGACCGTCCCGGGGTCTCCGGCGGCGTGCCGTCCTCAGTCCGTGGCGCAAACCAGTCCAGAAAGGCCTCGACGCTGGGTTCGTACACGGTGACCGCGACCTCGATCGATCCCAGTTCGTCCGGCGTGCCGACGGAAAACGTGACCACGTCCTCGAGCGCGGCCCCCTTCTTGAGCTCGAAACTGAAGCCATTGGGGCCAGCCCGGTCGAAAAAGACGTCGCGGGCGGTGTCGAGAATGCGCTGTTCGAAGAGCCGATCCCGGAAGTGAGCCAGCGAATACGTGGTCGCGACGACCCGATCGTCCCGCTGCTCGATGTGACTCTCGGGAAAGAGGGTGCTGATCGCTTCGCTGACCCGCTCGCCCACTTCGGTTTCCTTGACCGGCGCTTCGACCGTCGCTTCGATCCGGTGAACCGGCCCCTCCATCAGCTCGCCGAACACCGTACTGACCTCCTCGCGAAACGCCGCCAGGGACGCGTCGTTGACGAGGGTCACGTCCGCGTCGTCCATCGCCGCCCTGAGCCCGAACCCGAGTTCGCGGTCGTCACGCTCCCCAATCGTTTCGCCGCCGTCCTCGGCTCCGGAGTCGCGATTGCGGAGTTCGAGGCGTTGGGCTCGCAGGTCGTCCGGCGCGGTGATGGCCACGAGCGTGAAGGCCGATTCGAAGGCGTCCTCGAAGCGTTCCACTTCGGCCCCGGAGCGGATCCCATCGATGACGACCGCGTCCGCGTCGGTGCGGGCCGCACGAATCGCCGGCAGGGATCGGTCGGCGATGGCGGCGGGGCCTTCCTCTTCGCGGAGGGCCTGAGCGACCCGCCCGTGGTCGGCTGCGGGGTCGAGGTCGCGGGCTTCGGTCTCCTGGCGGACGATGTCCCCCATCGTGACGACGGGGAGGCCGAGTTCGCGGGCCACCGTCGCGGCCTCGCTTTTGCCGCTTCCCGGGAGGCCGACGATGCCGAT
>CAZVCA010000031.1:0-18615 GCA_964626045.1 uncultured Halobacteriales archaeon
GCCCGGCCCGGGCAAGACGATGATGGCCAAAGCGGTCGCCAACCAGACCGACGCCACGTTCATCAAGATGGCCGGCTCGGAACTCGTCCACAAGTTCATCGGCGAGGGCGCGAAACTCGTCCGGGACCTGTTCGAACTGGCCCGCCAGCACGAACCCGCCGTCATCTTCATCGACGAGATCGACGCCATCGCCTCGAAGCGGACGGACTCGAAGACCTCCGGCGACGCCGAGGTCCAGCGGACGATGATGCAGCTACTCAGCGAGATGGACGGCTTCGACGAGCGCGGCGAGGTCCGTATCATCGCGGCGACGAACCGCTTCGACATGCTCGACGAGGCGATCCTGCGGCCGGGCCGTTTCGACCGGCTCATCGAGGTTCCGAAGCCGGAGACCGCCGGCCGCGAGATAATATTCGAGATCCACACCCGCAACATGAATCTCGCCGGTGACGTCGACTTCGTCGAACTGGCCGAGTCGACGCCCGACGCCTCCGGAGCCGACATCAAGGCCATCTGCACCGAAGCGGGAATGTTCGCCATCCGCGACGACCGCACGGAGGTCACGTCCGAGGACTTCTTGGCCGCCCACGAGAAGCTCCGTCAGGACGAGGACGCGGGCGTCGACGACTCGCTGGCGTTCGCCTGACCGGCGTTCCGCCGTCCGACCCCGTGACGGCCGGCCCGCGCTCGTCGCTTGAGACGGTAATCGCCGGCCGCGTCACACGTCGCCGGCCATCGCCCGGAACAACCCGTCCGCGAGGGCGTCGCGGTCGACCGTGCCGGTCTCTTGTTCTCCGGTCGGGTCGACTGCCGGTTCTATCGTTCCGCCGCCCATCCGCGAGTGGCCCCCTCCGTTACCGCTGTCGATGCCGTCGAGCACCGTACCGATCGCGTTGCCCATGTGAACGCGGTCGTCGCGTGACCGTCCGGAGAGGTGGACCGTTCCCTCGCGCTCGCCGATCACCACGACTGCGCTGACGCCCTCAAGCTGGATCAGCTCGTCTGCCGCCTGCGGAATCGCGTCAACGTTGTTCACGCCGCCGACGTCGGCGACCGCGAACGACCCCTCGACGCGCCGGCCGGCGATGGCCCGCGCTTTCACCTCCAGGACCTCGGCGTCGACCGCGGGGTTCGCGATGCGGTCGAGTCGGTCCTGATCGACGCCGGGGTACACGTAGGCGGCGGCCGCGAAGTCCGGCTCGCTCGCGCCCACGGTGAGGTGTTTGGTGTCGGCGAGGATGCCGTACAACAGCCCGGTCGCGGTGTCGGTCGGGAGGGTCAGATCGCTGCCGGTCTCGCTCGCGTGCCTGTCCGGCGGAACCGGGACCGCGTCGTTGTCGCGGAAGTACTCCGCGACGATCGAGGCGGTCGCCCCGTAGTCGGTCCGGACGTCGGTGAACGCCTCGCCGCTTCCGTCACCCGGATGATGGTCGACCACGGCGGTCGGCAAAACGCCGTCGGCGCCGGCGAACCCCCGCGGCTCGTTGTGATCGACCAGCACTATCGACTCGGCCGCGAGGTCGCTCACGTGCTCTATCGTCTCCAACTCGAGGTTGAGAACGGTCTGGAACGCCCGGTTCTCCTGGTGGCGTATCTGCCCGGGGTACTGGACCGTCGCGTCGACGCCGATCTGGTCCGCGAGCGAGGCGACACCGATCGCCGCCGACATCGCGTCCGGATCGGGGTTCGGGTGCATCAACACCGCAATGGCGTCCTCCTCGCTCAAGAGTCGCCGAAACTTGACTCCCGGCGTCCGCCGGACCCGCAACACGACCAGCCCGGCGGCGACCGCCGCGAGAGCCACGACTCCGACGACGACCGCCACCTCCGGATTCTCGCGCACGAGCGTCTCGATCCGCGCGATCCGCTCGCCGGCCGCGCTCATCGCTCGCATGGGTTTTACTGACTTCCTCCCGATACATGAACCTTCGTTGCTGTCCCGACCGCCCGGCGCCGCGGTTCTCTCCGCGGACCGCTACGCGCGCTCGGCACGAAACGCTCGCACCGCGTCGCGGTATCCGGATCGGAACGTGGGGTGGACGAACTCGTAGCCGAGCCCGCGGAGCCGGGCGTTCGAGCAGCGCTTGCTCGCCCGGACCCGACGCTTCGCCGCCGACGAGAGGTCTCCGGTCGCGATCCGCTCGGCCACCGACTGCTTCGCCGGCCGCTCGACGCCGCAGGCGTCGGCGAGCCAGTCGGCGAACGCGTGCTTGTCGACCGGTTCGTCGTCGGCGGCCACTACGACGCCGCCGCGAGCCGCGTCCGCCTCCAACAGGTGCCGAATCACTCCGGCCGCGTCGACGCGGTGGATCATGTTCAGATATCCGGCGGTGACCGGTCCGTCGAGATACCGCCGCAGCCGGTATCGGTCGGGGCCGTACAGCCCCGCGAACCGGACGACCGTCCCGTCGATTCCGGCGTCCGCGCTCTGCTCTCTCGCCACTCGCTCTGCCTCCGCGAGAACTCGCGTCTTTTCGGTGGTCGGCTCGATCGGCGTGTTCTCGTCGACCCACCCGCCGTCGTGATCGCCGTACACGCCGGTCGAAGAGGTGTACACGATCCGGTCCGGAGACGAGCCGCGCGATCGATACTCGTCGACGACGTTCCCCAGCCCGGTGACGTACACCGCTCTCGCCGCCGCAGCGCCCCCGCCACCGGAACTCGCCGCGAAGACGACCGCGTCGGCGTCGGGGAGCCGACCGAGCGAGTCCGCGTCGGTCACGTCGGCGCGGACGGCGTCGACGGTCTCGTCGACGGCCTCTATCGCCGTCAACCCGGCCGCGGACCGCCGCACCCCCGTCACTCTGTGGCCGCTGTCGGCGAGCTGCGACGCGAGCGCGAGCCCGACGTAGCCGCAGCCGACGACGACGACCCTCATCGCTTCCGTCGCTCGATGACTGCCATGACCTCCGCGAGCTGTTCGAGCGTCATCGCCGTTCGACCCTCCAGCGCCTGCTGTAGCTCCTGGCCCGTGAGATCGGCGTCGATGCGCGCGGCGATCGTGTCGACGTCGAGCACGGCCGTCGTCATCCCCATCAGCAAGTGGTCTCGGACCGCCGTGACGACGGCGTCCGCGTCGCGGTCGGCGTCCGCCGCCGCCAGCACCGCCGCGCCGGCAGTCACGGTGACCGACGAGACGTCGCCGCCGGCGACCGCCCGCGCGGTCGCCGCCGACACTCCCGCCTCCTCGGTGAGCGCCTCTCGGCCAGCCGCGTCTGCCGCGTCGCGCATCATCGTCTCGAAGGCCGCGAGCAGGTCATCCGCGTTCGCCGCGTCGCCGTCCCCACCGGACGCGCCGCCCTCAACGACCTCGTGGAACATGCGCCCACTCGGAGGCCCCGTCTCAAAACGACTGCGGTCGACGCGCTTCCGGATACCCCCGTTCGACCAGCACTACCCGTCGTCAGTGCAGTCGTCCGCGTCCGCGGGCGACGGGCTCATCGGTCCCGGACACGGCCAGCCACCGGATGTCTCGTCTTGTGTCCCGTCGACGTCTCCGACTCCGGGAGGGCCAGCCGGAACCGCGATGACGACGACCGTCTGCGTCTCGAACGCGATCGGCTCGGTCTCGCCGAGCGTGACCGGCCTGCCGCCGACGTCGACGCGGACCGTTCCGGCGCTCCGGACGTATTCGAACGGTTCGTCGGGCGTCCCCACGTCGGCGCGTAACGCGAACCGCGGGTACTCGCCGCGTATCTGGATCGTCCACGCGTTGACCGTCGCCACCCAGTATCCCGGCACGGGCGCAACGGGAAGGCCGGCGCCGACGCTCCGAACCGGCTTCGGCACTCGCTTCTCGGGAACCGATGCGACCGCCTCCTTGGCGCTGTCCTCGATCGTCGACTCCACTTCGTCTCGCCGGATCTCTCTGACCGCCGCGGTCGTCGAGTCGATGAAGCGGGCTGGTACTCTGACCGCGTTCCGGCCGGCGGCCCGTCGCACCTCGACGCGGAGATGCGCCGCGAGCGCGGTCCGTTCGGCCGTCGACAGCGACCCGACCGTCGCCGCCTCTGTTGCGACCCGATCGGGATACTCCCCCTCGCCGACCGCGACGGCCAGATCCCCCGGCGAGCCGTACGCGTTCGCCGCGGCGTCGAGCGCGTCCCGCCGCTGCTCGCGCGAGAGGTCCGTCCGCTCCGCGAGCCGTTCCGCGAGGGCGTCGTCGACGCGCCGCAGCGAGGCGTCGACCCGGCCGGCGAGCGCGTTCCGGTCGGCGCGCAGGTCCGGGTCGTCGTCGGCGTCGAGCGCCTCGTTGGCCGCGACGAGCGCGCGCCCGGCGGTTCCAACCCGCACGGTGTCGTCGGTGCCGAGGATCCGATCTGCGATCCCGCCCGACACGTCGCTGTACGGGAGGGTCACGAGATTCACGTTCCGCGTCGCGAGCGGTCGCGTCGTCGTTCCGTTGACGCCTGCGACCTCGCTCCCGTCGACGGCCGTCCGGGGAAGATACCCCGGAGAGCCCGACGGCTCGAACGTGATCGCGCCTCCCGGCCCGTCCGCCCCGAGGGTGTAGGTCCCCGGGTCGCGGGCGGCCTCGCGGCTCGCGATCACGTCGCCGACCGCCGGCCCGTCGAACGCGCCGTTCACGCGGTCGAAGACGCCGTCGGTCGCCGTCTCTCGGTCGTCGGCCGCCGCCTCCAATTCCTCGATCACGGCCTCGACGTACGCGGCGCGCGCCGCGATCCGAGCCCGCTCGACAGCGCCGTCGTACCGGTCCGGCGCGCCGACGAACGCCGTTCGCTCGTCTCGGACGGCAGCCGCGAGATCGCGGTACGGCGTCGCCGCTCCGGACGCCACGTCTCCCATCGACGTCTCCGTCTCGACGCCGCGCACCCGCTCCGACAACGACGAGACGTCCGTCGCGATCCGGTCGCGGTCGACCGTCGACAGGTTCCCGTACACCACGGTCGACCGCGTCTCGTCGCCGTCCTCGACGGCGTCGCGCGCGAGCCGATCGACGTCACCGTTCGTCTCCACGTCGAGCGCGGCCGCGGCGGCCGCCGGCGTGTCGGTCAGATCCGGTCCGTCGCCGCCGCCGGCCCCGAAGGTCGCCGTCGGTCGCTCGGGAGCGTCGTCGCGAGGCGCGTGTCGGCCGTCGATCTCGACGCGAACGCGATACCGGTCCGTCGCCTCGTCGCGGGTCGTCGTGCGGTCCACCCTGACGTTTTGGACGGTTCCGTTCGGCCCCCGCTCGACGATCCGCCGTTCCCACGTCGCGGTCGCGGTCCGGTCGACGACGACGCGCCGCGTCGCGCCGCCGAACGGGACCGTCTCGCCGGGGTCGACCGTTCCGGACGGTGCTCCGGTCCGAAGGTCGCTCCCGTCGACGACGCGGACCCGATCCGTCTGCGACCGGTCGACCCGATACCACGGCTCGTCGGACGTGTGGGGACGCGGCGGCGACGTCCGCCCCCCGTACTCGACCCGCGTCGCCTCCGTCTCGACGCTCGCTTCGACCCGGTGGCTCGACCGCGCGATCTCGTCGAGCTCTCCGTGGACCCGCGTCGCCGCGAGGTCCGCCGCGTGGCCGATCTCGACGGTCGAGGTCTCGGTCGACGGGTCTCTGTCGGTGTCGAACGCCGCGTCCTCGCCGTCGCCGGTCGGCGTCGGCGCGTTGAGAACGGCGTCGGTCCACGACTCCTCGTCGACCCCCGTCGGCGACAGGAGGTCCGTCACGCCGGTCCGGGCGGTCGCGCGGGCCACGCCTCCCCTGGCGTCCGGGTCGCTCGCGCCGAAGACGTCCCGCTGGACTCGGACGATTCCGGCGTTTGCCGACAGCTCCACGTGTCGGTTCGAAATTACGTTCTCGACCGGAGCGCCAGCGTACTGCCCGTACCCGCGCGCCCAGCCCATCATGTAGAGGCTCGCGGTGACCTGCCGGCCGAGTCCGGGTCCCGCAACGGGCCCGCGGTCGAGCCGCTCTTCGAACTGTTCGGTCCGCTCGTGCGCCGAAAGCACCGGAACCGCGACGGTGACGGTTCTGTTGTGCGCCTCTTCGACGACGGTCCGACCGCTCCGGACTGCGGTCGTCTCGACGCCGACGAAGGTCACGCGCGTCGCGGTCCCGTTCGCGACCGGTTCCACGTGCACTCGACCGCGGGCGGCGACGAGGTCGCTCGACGGCTCGATCGCCGGCAGCGACGCGTTCGCCTTCACACCGCCGGTATCGGTTTTGACGGCCGTCAGCGCGTCCGTTCCGGCGACCGCGAGCCGAATCCGGAACGCGTCCTCGAACGCCGACTCCTCGCGGACCGCCCTCGCGGCCGGACCCGTCTCAGGCGCGCGCGTTACCGGCTCCGCCGCGGCGGCGTAAGCGGCCTCGCGCGCGGCGGTCCTGAGCGCCGCAGTCGCGTCCGCGTCGACCCGTTCGACGGCTCGTTCGACCCGCTGGTCCTCGCCGACGAGCCCCTGATCGGCGAGCCCCGCCGCGTACGCCGAACTCGTCACGAGCAGCAGCACGCCGACGAGCGCGAACGGCACGCGCGCCCGCTCGTCGACGGTGAACGTCCGCGCTCGACGACGCGTCTCCGACGCGCCCCGGTCGCCGCCCACGACTACCACCTCCGGACGACGATCCGAACGAACGCCCCGTCGCCCGGCCGTTCGTCCGACGAGCGCGGAACGGGCTGTCGAACGACCGCCGCGGTGACGTTGGCGGTCGGCGGCGGGCCCCCTCCGATGACCACTGGCTCCGTTTGACTGGCCGCGCCCGCCGGACCCGCGCCGAGCCCCGTCGAACCGGATTCGTCGACCGTCCGGACCGGGATCGATCCGCCGTCCGTCCACGGTCGAATCGACGCTCTCGCGGCCCACACCTCCCGCTCTCCGACCGTCGAAGACAGGTCCGAGTCCCGCCCGTCACCGTCTTCGCCGATCGACTCCGTCTCGTTGCCTCGTTTCACCTCGACGTCGATTCGCGTCCGCGGACCGAGCCCCGAACGGACGGCCTCGATGGCCCGTCGGTCGAACGGCTCGTCCGCGTCCCGCACCGCGAGCAGTCCGAGCAGCTCAGCGCGCGTCGCGTGGACCCGACGCGTCTCGTTTACTCCGCCGTCGCGGTAGCCGACCGTCGCGGTCTCCGTGACGAGCCGGTCCGCGACGTCTGCGGCGGTCGGTCCGTCCGGAGCGCCGCCGTCGCTGGCACCGAGCGCGACGACGCTCGCGGAGACGCAAAGCAGCATCACGGTCACGTCGAGTACGGTGCTCGTCACCGCCACACCACCGCTCGAAGCGTGCCGCGGACGTTCCGTCCCGGCGCGACCCGCACGGTCACCGTCCGCTCGGCGACTCTCACCGCGTCCGGCGACCTGACTGCCGGCGGCCCGGGAGCGTCGCCGCCCGACGCCGCCGTCCACAGCCTCCCGTCGGCCTCCAGTTCGACCGCGAACGTCGTCTCCGAGCCGCGAACCTCTCGTAGCCGTCCGGGATCGACGATGCCACCGACCGTGGCCGACCGCTCCGCGCGGTCGAGCGCGGTCTCGGCAACCGGCGGCGAGTGCTCCGGGCGAGCGTCTTCGAGCGCGCCGGCGTACAGCCCGAGTGCGATCCCGACGACCAGCACCGCGACGAGGGCAGCGACCGGTTCGACCGCCGCGCGGTCGGCGGCTGCGAACCGGGCCGGCTCCCCCCGCAACGGCGTCGGAATCTCGAACCCGTTCGACGCGCGGCTCATCCGACGAGCGTGACGCGGACCGTCCCGTAGTGCACTCGTCGCGCGGTGAGTCGGTCCGGGGCGCGCTCCCAACTGGGGGCCGTCGTCCGCGCACGCTCGGCCGCTGCGGCGAACGCGTCCGGGTCGTCGAAGACGGCCTTCGGCGGGGCTCCCTCGAGCACGCGGCGAAGGCGTTCCCCGTCCTCCGAACCGCTCCCGCTCCGAGTCACCGGCGTGACCCGCGGGGCGTCGAGGTCCGATCGCGCGATCCCACGCCCGTCGTCGAGCGAGACGGACCCGGGCGCGAGCCGTATCCGCTCCGCCGCGAGGCCGTGCTCGGCGGTGGCAGGGTATTCGCCGACGGCGACCGAGTCCACGGTGTGTGCGACACCGTCCGCGTCCGGCGGCGGCGACGAGGGAAACGTCGCGGCCACGCCCGCCGCTGCGACGCTGACGACCGCGATGCCTAACCACGCGTACATGGCGTCCAGATTCGTCTCGAACATGGGACCGCTGGCCGCGGCTTCGGTGATAAACGATCGCCGCCGAGCGGCGGCCCGCCCCGGCTCAGAAGAGCAGCCTCGCCCCGGCGAACGCGACGAGGTACGTCGCGGTCGCGGTCGGGAGCGCGATCCCGACGCGGTACGCGACGAGTGTCCGGTCGAATCCCCGTTCGAGTCCGGTTGCCAGCCCGGTGAGAAGCACCGAGAGCACGAGGACGTACGTTCCGACTATCCGTCCCAGAATCGGGACCGCAAGCGCGCGCTCTCCGTCGGTCGCTCGCCCGGTCTGCGGATCGCCGCTCGCGCTTTCCCCGGACGGAACGCCGACGCCGACCGCGTCGGCGCCCGCCGTCGCTCCGGCCCCGAGTCCGCCGACGTCGACCGCGTCGACCCCGGTCGCAAGCGCCACGGTGGCGCCGCCGACGAGCGGCGCGAACACCGCGGCCGTGTTGGCCAGCGTTCCGGTCACGGTCGCCAGCTGCCGGCGCGCGTCGCGTTCGAGGTCACGGAGCGCCTCCAACTGGTCTGCGAGTTCGAGCAGGATATCGCCGGCCGGCCGTCCCTCCCTCGCGGCGACCGCGAGCAGCACGATCGCGCCGTTGAGCCTGGGGGATGGCACCGGCACCGCCGGGCCGCCCCGCCCGAGAAACGCCTCTCGAACGCCGACGCGCAGCGTGTCGCTGCGCCGACCCGCGCGCTCGAACACCTCGCCGGTCGCGCCGTCGATCCGGTCGCCGGCGTTCGCGACCGCGGTCTCGACGGCGACCCCCTCGGCGACGTCGCCGCCGATCACGGTCATCGCGTCGGGCAGCCCGCGCTCGACTTCGCGGACATCGGCGAGCACGGACCGGCGCGGCCGCGAGAAGACGATCAGCGCGACGCCGAGGCCGACCCCGACGCCCGCGACCGGCCACGTCCACGACGCGACGACCCGCGCCGCGACGGCGGCTGCGACGATGCCGACCGCGAGTCCCGCGCCGAGCGCGAGTCGCCGTCGGTCCGGGACGTCCGGGTGGTCGCCGTCGATCGACGGCGGCGCGAACGCCACCGGCCGACGCGAAAGCAGCCAGGCCGAGGCGGCGAGCAGCCCCGCCGGCAGCGCGACGAGATACATCCCGGCGACGAGTCCCGGTCCGACCGCGACCCCGGTGGCCGCTCCCGCCGGCAGCAGCGCGATCAGCGCAAGCGGGAGCAGGACGCCGAACGCGTACAGCGCGGACACCGGACCTTGGACGTCGCCGACGAACGCCGCCAGCCGGTCCGTCGTCCCGGAGAGCGTCGCGTCGAGCGCCCGGTCGAGACACCGACCGCGGCGCTCGGGCGGCGCGGTCGCGGCCGTTCGGATCAGCGCCGCGGCCCTGTCGATCGCCGGGAACCAGGGGCGCCACTCGCGGGCGAACGCCTGAAGCCCGCTCGTCGGCCCGTTCGCGCTGCCGCGCTCTCGGCGGGCGAGCGCGTCTGCGAGCGGTCCGGTGCCGGTCCGGGCCGCGAACTGCACCGCACGCTCGGTCGAGGGGTCGAGCCGCATCCGCAACACGAGTCGTCCGACGAGGCCGGGTGCAGCGCCGAGCGCGCGCGTTCGCCGCAGCGACGCCAGCCACACCGGCCCGCGGTGGACCGCGTGAACCGCTCCGAGCGCGGCGACGAGCGCGGCCGGCACGGCGACGGTCGCGCCCGCGGCGACACCCGCGACGACGGCGACGACGCCGCCGGCAACGAGCCCACCCCGGTATCCGACCGCCACGATCCGGTCGGGCGCGACGTCCCAGCCGAGAAACGCCACGGCTCGCCGGAGTTCGCCGGAGGCGTCGCCGTCGTTCGCGGCGTTCGCCGCGCCGGCGTCGCTCATGACTCGCACCCGCGACGGTCACCCGAATCGCGGTCGGGGTCGTACCGCTCCGGACTCGTCCGCCCGGCCCGGACCGCCTCGTCGATCCGGCCGGCTCGACGCTCGATCGCGGACCGTACCGCCGCGTACGACTCTCCGGGCGCGGCGAGGTGGTCCACCAGCCGACTCTCCCCGCGGTCGATCCGTCCCGTCTCGACGAGCCCGTCACCCCGCCGCTCGAACAGCCGATCGAACGCGACGCCGTCGGCGTGTCCGGTAACCTCGGCGATCGTGTCGACGCGGTGGTCGTTCAACACGGCGATCACGTCGGTCGCGGCGAACGACGAGCGGGGGACGCCGAGGTCGGTGACGAGGCGCTCTTCGACCGCGTCGGGGTTCCGGCCGTGGATCGTCCCGAGAACCGTCTCGCCGGCCGCGCCGACGCGCATCGCCTCGTACAGCGCCCGCGCCTCATCGCCTCTGACTTCACCGACGACGATCGCCCCGCCACCGAGCCGGAGCGCGGTTCGGACGGCGTCCTGCGGCGCGAGCTCCGCGCCGTCGCCCACGCGGAGCCGCTGCGCGTCGCGGTCGGCCGCCGCGAGCGCGTCGACCGGGAGCTCCGGGGTGTCTTCGATGGCGATCGCTCTCGTCTCCGGCGGTAGCTCCCACAGGAGCGACCCTAACGCGGTCGTCTTGCCGGCCGCTCTGCCGCCGGCTATCAGCCCGGCGACGCCCCGCTCGACGGCGACCGACAGGAGCCCGGCCGCAGCCGCCGTGAGCGTCCCGGCCGACACGAGCCGGGCGAGCGTCCACGCCTCCGGGTCGCCGCGCCGAAACGTAAACGAGAGCCCGTCGCTCGCCGGCGTCGTCGTCGCGGCGACCCTGATGCGGCCGGACTCGGCCCGGATCGTCGCGTCGAGTGTGGGAGTCGCCCGCGAGAAGGCACGCCCGCTCGTCCGCCGGAGTCGGGACGCGAGGGTGGCGGCCCCCTCCGGCGGGAGCCGCACGTTCGTCCGGTGCCGCTCTCCGTCGACGACCACGCGCAGCGGGTTCTCCGTGACCGGTGCCGTCACCGTCGCGTCGCTCACGGCGTCGTCGGCGAAGACGTGCTCGAACGTCCCGTAGCCGCGCGTGTGGCGGCGGAGAACGTCGGTGAGCCCCCCGACCGGATCGCCGTCGTCCGCGACCGCCCTGACCGCCCGCCCGGGTGCCCTGTTCCCGCCGCGCGGGTCGTCGAGCAGGCGGTCGCACGCGTCGGCGAGCGTCGCGGCGGCGTCGGCGTCGAGGGCCGCCGCCGGCGGCGTCAGGTGGTACGTCCGCAGCGGTCCGTCGCCCTCGTATATTCGGACGACGGCACCGGTAGGAACCGTCCATTGGTCGACGAGCGTCGCTCCGGGCGGCGGCGTGGCGGCGACGCGAGCGGCCGCGACGGTCGGACCGACGTGAGCGCGCACGACGTCCGAGAGTTCGGGCTCTCGATCCGTCTCTTCGCCGTGTGCGCTCTCGTCGTCGTCCACGACGACGGCCGCCGACAGTCCGGTCTCCCTCGCGATCCGATCGACCGGCTCCGCTCGGTCCGCCGCCTCGGTCGCCGCGGCGACCGGGTCCCGCGCCACCCGCTCGGCCAGCCGCTCCTCGTGGAACGCCACCCGGTCGCGGAACCGTCCCGCCGCGGTCAGACACGCGGCTGCCCGCCCGGCGTACGCGCGCTCTCTGCCGCCGTGACGGGTTCGAACCACGTCGGCGTCCCGGTCGGTCAGCGCCTCGACGACGGTCGCGAGGCAGTCGGGACTCGCGGCGAGGTCGCCGCGGCCGGGGCAGTCGTCGGCGTCGACCGCGAGCACGACCCGGTCGTCGACGCCGGTCCCCGCGGGCTCGCGGAACGACGGCTCACAGCGGCAGCCGTCGGTCTCGTCGTCCGTCCACGGTAGCGTTCCGAGTGGCGAATCAGCCGCGTCGGGGACGAGCCGCTCGGGGAGATCGAGGTTCACGGCGGAACTGGCCGCGGCACCCGGTATAAACGCACGGCCGCGCCCGCCGGTCACCCGATCCGGGCCACTCGGACCGTCGGCCCCCCGTCGTCGACGTACCGGAGCTCGAGCCGGCTCACGCCGGTCGGCCGGAGCTCGATCGGCCCGCCGACCAGCTCGACCGCGACCGGGATCGGACCCGTCCCGACCGGAACGGTGCGCTCGCGGCCGCCGTCGATCCGGAACGCGAACGCGATACCGCGCGCCGCTCGGTCCCCACGGTCCGTCCCGCCGTGCGCCGCTCGGTCCCCGCGGCCCGCTCTGTCCCCGCGGCTCGCCTCCGCCTGACCGTTCCGGTCGCCCACGGCCCCGTGCCGTTCCGTCTCCACGAGCGCGATGCGGTCGACGTCCGCCGCGGTAAACCCCGTCGGCAGCCGGACGATACGCGTCGTCCGCGCCGCCATCCGCCGTTCCGAGACGGGCGACGACCGCCCGACGAGCCCGGCGACGGCCCGCTCCAGGCGGTCCGACTCGGCGTCGACCGCCTCGACGGTCGTCGCCGTCCGCGCGGTCTCGACGGCCGGCATCGACGCCGCGAGAAGCGCGACCGCGACGAGGACCGTGAGAACGACCCGGATCACGGTCCCGCCCCGTCTCGTCCCGCCGCGGTCTCGGTCCCGCGGCGACCGCACCGTCCGGAGCGGAACGCCCCCGCCGGAGCGGTCACAGCGACTCGCGGAGCCGCTCTAACGCCGCCGATCCGAGCGGTTCGCCGTCGGTCTCGTCGCCGTCGGTACCGCCGGGCTCGGGTCCTTCGTCCGGATCGGTTCCGTCCCACTCCGCGGCCCCGTCCCCGCCGTCCGACGGCAGCGCGGCGTCGAGCGCGCGCTCGGACGGCACGACGCCGCCGACCTCCGCGGCCTCGGGGTCCGGGGTCGCGACCGCGCTCCGGTCGCCGTCGCCCGCTTCGCCTCCGCCCCTCGCCGCGGTCGCCCGCGCGAGCGCGAGGTCGGCGCGCCGCTCCACCTCGCGGTTGACGGCACGGATCGCTCCCGCGTATCCCCGAACCGCCTGTGTCGCCGCCTCCAGCTCCGCGACGCGCTCTTCGACCGCGTCGAGCCGCTCTGCAAGCCGCTCCCGCTCGGTCGTCGCCGCGGCACAGTCGGCGATGTCCGTCACCGGACCGTCCGTCCCGGCGACGGCGCGCTCGACCGCACGGAGCCGCGCGTCGACGGTCTCCGCGTCCGCGTCGCCCGTCCCGCGTCGCGCGTCCGACTGCGTCGCGTCCGCGTCCCGGTCCGTCTCCGACGACTCCGTCCCCCGTTGGTGGTCGCTCACGCGGTCGTTTGGCCGCCGTCTTTCACTTAACGGTCGGGGGTGACCCGATCGCCCGCCCGCCTCGGCCGCCGGGACGGCTTCCGCAGCTTTTTGTTGTCGCCCGGCCGAGGTGCCTCCGATGAGCAATCCGTGGGACGACTGGGATCACGTGCTGAAGGTCGACCCCGACAAGGACCTGCGTCCCGGCGAGACCTTCAAAGACGTCTGCCGGACGGGGACGGACGCGATCGAGATCGGCGGAACCCTCGACGTCACCGCGGAGAAGATGACCCGCGTCGTCGACGCGGCCGCGGAGTTCGACGTTCCGCTGTACCAGGAGCCGTCGAACCCGGGCGTCGTCGTCGACTCGCCCGCCCTCGACGGCTACCTGATCCCGACCGTGTTCAACGCGGGCGGCCCCTTCTGGATAACTGGCGCGCACAAAGAGTGGGTCCGCATCGACGACCTCGACTGGGACCGCACGCACACCGAGGCGTACATCGTGTTGAACCCCGACGCGGCGGTGGCGGAGCTGACGAACGCGAACTGCGACCTCACCGCCGACGACGTGGGAGCGTACGCGAAGGTCGCAGAGCGCATGTTCGGCCAGGAGATCGTGTACGTCGAGTACTCCGGCACGTACGGCGACCCCGAGACGGTCGCGGCCGCGGACGACGCCGTCGACGACGCCACCCTGTTTTACGGCGGCGGGGTCCACGGCTACGAGTCGGCACACGAGATGGCCGCTCACGCCGACGTGATCGTCGTCGGCGACTTGCTCCACGAAGAGGGCGTCGACGCCGTCCGCGAGACGGTGCGGGGCGCGAAAGACGCGTGATAAATCGTCGTTCTTCGGGTTCGATTCGCGAGCCGCTGGCCGAACGCTCACTACCGACGGCTCGGCGTTCGCGTCGTCGCCGCCGAACCGCTCCACGGGCGAGTCTCGCGGAAGCCTCACCAACCTACCGACACATATTCGTGCGACGTATCGACATCTGACACGCCGCAACACTCTTTTTATACTTCTGGAGCGACATAACGGTTGAGCAAATGATCGAGAGTTTCCCGTGACGATACCGTGAACAACTGGAGCGAGCGCCTGGAGTCCGCCTCGGACACTCTGCGCCGGCGGGCGATTCGGATCCCGCTTCCGGACGCGGAGGCGGAGCGGTGCTTCAATCAACAGATGACGCGAATCGCGGCCGCCGCCGACCGGAAAATCGATCTGCTCGACGACCCGGACGTGCCGCTGACCGAAGTCTACGCGGACGGTCTGGACACGATACGACGGAGCTTCGAGCACCGCTTACAACAGGTCGCCGGCGAACCCTACCACGACGTCGCAACCGCGTACCTCGACGGCAGACGCGACGACTGGATCGGTGCGCTCGCGGCGTACTATCTGGAGTGCTACTATCGATCACAGGAGCGGTACACGGTCGACGAGCAGATCTTCTTTTTATTGGTTCTGCGGTATCCGGCCTGTTTCACCGTGAACGTCAGCTTCCTGTCCGGCGATTTCGGCTCCAACGGGGTAGCGTACGAGTCATTCGACCACGTCGAGGCCGACCTCGACGGGGACGAACGAGAGCAGCTCTGCGCCGACTGCCAGTACTCACAGCGCGCGGCCGCGGAGTACCTCCGCGAGAACGCCGATTGCGTCAGAGCGGTCGTCCCCGACCCGGACACCGACCCGTTCGAACGGCGCGGGGGATTCGTACACATCACGGGGAGACAGGGATCGACGTTCAACGAGGTGTTAGCGCCCGTCTCCCCGAATCCGGACCGGTTCGACGAGAAACCGTCGACGCCCGAGCTCGTCCCGGAGGGACCGGAGGCCAAACGGGCCAGACGGAAGTTCCTCACCGACGTGGAGGTCCTGATCTGATCTCCGATCAGGCGTACCCGTCCAGCATGTTCTCGACGTACTTCGCCATCACGTCGACCTCCAGGTGGACCGGGTCGCCGACCGACTTCTCCGAGAGCGTGGTCAACTCATACGTCGTCGGGATGATCGCCACCTCGAACTCGTCGCCGCGCTTCTCGGCGACGGTCAGCGAGATGCCGTCGAGGGTCACGGAGCCCTTATCCACGAGGTATCGGCCCTGACTCTCCGGTATCTCGAAGCTGAACCGCCAGTCTTCGCCCACCTGGTCGACCGCCCGCACCTCCGCGACGGTGTCGACGTGGCCCTGCACGACGTGGCCGTCGAACCGACCGTCCGCGGGCATCGCGCGCTCGACGTTGACCGGGTCCCCCTCGCTGACCTCGCCGAGGTACGTCTTCGCGACCGTCTCGCTCGCGAGGAACACCTCGAACCAGCCGGACGCGCCGTCGCCCTCGTCGACGCCGTACTCCTCGACGGTGAGACAGACCCCGCTCACGCTTATCGACTGCCCGTGATGGAGGTCGTCGAACCCGTCGACGCCGACGCGGAGCCGGAGGCCGTCCTCGGTCTCGGTCCGCGCGCGGACCGACCCGGTACCCTCGACGATGCCGGTGAACATACCGGCGTTACGGGTGGCCGACTCATATCGGTTCTGGGTCGCGTCGCTTTTCTCTCCCGGCTGCCAACCGATCCGCGATGAGACTCGGAGTGACCGACATGGTCGGGCTGGCCGCGTCGCTCGTCTTCGCTCTCCCGCTCGCCAACTACGCGCTCGTCCGGCTGTTCGACGGCGAGACGGCACTCGGTGCTGCGCTGCTCGCCGTCGCGGCGGCGATGGTCGTCCTCCCGCAGTACTTTCTCGACCCGGGGCGGATACTCCGCGGGCTCGCGGCGGGGCTGCTCCCCCGACAGCTCCGCGACGGTCGGACGCGAGAAAGCGAGTCCCGGTCCGGCGACACCGGGCCCGACGCGGCCGCGGACGACACAGACGACGTCGCGGAGCGGTAATCCCGACTCAGCGCGGGTCCGGTACGACGCCGTGCGGGTACTCCGCGAGCGCCTCGCGGCCGTCCGCCGTGACGACCAACAGGTCCCGCAGCTCGACGCCGCCGTCCGGGCCGCGGACCCCGGCCCCGACCGCGACGACGTGACCCGGCTCCAGCTCCGTCCCGCCGGACGGCGACTCGCGTCGCTCCAGTCCCACTCCGCGACAGACGCCGCGCGCGACGCCGGCCCAGTTCGCCGCGTCCGGCCCGAACCCGTACGCCGCAAGCTCCGCGGTCGCCTCGCGGCGCACGGTCGCGGCGGAAGCGCCCGGCTCGACCGCTTCGACCGCGGCCGCACGGGCGGCCGAGACCGCGACGTGCGCGCGCCGCGCCCAGCCGCCGTCGCCGTCGACGACGAACGTCCGAGCAACGTCGCCGCGGTATCCGTCCCGACCGCGCGGCGAGGCGGTGACTCGCACCGTCGCTCCCGGTCGGATCGCGTCGTCGCCCCGCCCGCGGTCCGTGGCCGGCGGGCCAGCCCGGACCGCGGTGTCGCCGTCGCCGCCGGCGCCGTGGGCCGCGAGCGTCGCGTTCACCTCACACCGGAGCCGGTCGACCGTCAGCGCCGCCCCGCGCCACCGGAGCGGCTCTCGACGACCGTCGGTCGCGCCGCCGGCCCGATCGGGCCCCCCACGGAGCTCGCTCTCTGCGAGAACCGCAGCGGCGCGGTCGACCCCCGCGACCGCCGCCCGCTGGACCCGTCGGATCCGGTCGCGTTCCGCCGGTGTCTTCCGCGCCCGCGCCGCCGCGACGACGTCCGTCGACCCCAGCGCTGTGCCGCCGCGTTCGAGGTACACCGCCGCGTCGTGCGGGATCGACGCCCGAACGACGACCGACCCGCCGTCCGTCCCCTCTCTTTCGGCGTCCGCTCCGGGCCCGACACCCCCTTCGACGACGGCGGCGGCCCACTCGCCGGGGTGGTCGCCGGGGCTCTCCGTCCGGACCTCGCGGACGACACCGTCGTGCGGGCGATGCTCGTCGCTCGCGGGCTCCGCGTCGGCCTCGGCGACGAACTCGCGCTCCGCCCGCCCGCGCGGCGACGCAGGCGCACACAGGACCGCACGGCCGGTGAGACCGGTCGCGCCGCTCGGAGCCACGACCAGCCCGAGATCGCGGCCCGACCCGGAAAACCGAGTGAGGTACCGGAACCCGGCGTCGGACCCGTCGCCGACCGCGACGAACGCGTCGGCACCGGCCGTCCGAACCGCCTCGACGACCGGTCCGAGGTCGGTCCGGAGCGGTCGCGGGTCGTCGCCGGTCACGGGTCGGGTTCCGGCACCGCCAGCGCGGCCTGCACCTCCTCGACGAGCTCCTGTGCCGGCTCGTCGCGGCGTTCGTTGAAAAGCAGGACGCCGATCGGCAGGGTCGGCGCGCCGCTCACCAAGTCCTCCATGATGACGAGTCGCTCGCGCGCCCGCGACATCCCGACGTAGAACACGCGGCGCTCGTTGTCGGTCAACACCGGCACGGGGCTCGTCGACTTCGTGAACTCTTCGACGCCGTCGACGTCGGTCGGGTCGTCGACAGAGGCGACCATCTGCTCGACGACCTTCTCGGTGAGATCGGTCGCGACGAACACGTGGTCGGCCTCGCGGCCCTTTGCCGAGTGAATCGTGCCGACACGGACGCGGTCGTGGTCGGTTCCCCGGTAGTCGCCCTCGAAGTACGCGCCGATCGAGCTCCGCTGGAAGCTCGTCACCTTCCGAACCATGTCGTCGGCGCTCGCGGTGTCCGGCATGAACGGGACCCGGCCGTCGATCTCGTCCGCCGGGATCTCGATCTCGGCGGCGTCGTCGGTGTCGGCCGCCGCTTCGCGGTCCTCGATGACGTCGTACAGCGCCTCGCGGTCGCGGGTGCCGAACGCCGACTCCTGGAGCATATCGGCGAGCCGCCGGGCTTCGAGCCCGGTGACGGGGTCGCCGCTTTCGATCTTCTCGACGGCGCTGACGTAGTCTCGGACGCGGTCGGTCCACATCCGACCGTCGGTCAGCATGGTGAACGGGATCCCGTGGTCGATGAACTCGTCGATGAAATCGAACATCTGGTACCGAGCGCGGAACAGACACATCACGTCGCCCTCGTCGTCTTCGATCGTGTATCGCACGTTGCGAACGAGTTCGAGCATCGACGGCGACTCGATGGCCTCGACCGTGCCCCCCTCTTTGCGCGGACGGAGGTCCTTCTCTTGGCGCTTGTCGATGTGGCGGATCTCCGCGTTGACCACGTTGAGGATCTCAGAGGGGAGCCGGTAGGAGTTCGGAAGCACGACGTCCTCGTCGACCGCGGTGTCCAAGAGGAGGTCGGGGTCGGCCCCCTGCCACGCGTAGACCACCTGGTCGTCGTCGCCGGCGATGAGCGCCGTCTCGACGTGCGGGGTCCACCCCTCGAAGACGGTGTACTGGAGCGTCG
>CAZVCA010000032.1:0-18006 GCA_964626045.1 uncultured Halobacteriales archaeon
GTGTCCGTAGGGAGCGCAGTCTCCACAGGCGTATCTTCGGGCCATCCCAGCCCTAGTTCAGAAAAGCCGCGTTGAAGGACGTTCATCGCCGCATTCGCATCCCTATCCGTCTCGAACCCGCAAGACGGACAGGAGTGTTCACGAACCCAGATGGGTTTCGCTGTCTCCACGCCACACTTCGCACACTCCTTCGTCGTCCCACGAGCAGGTACTTGGACAACGTGCGTACCGTACAAGTTTCCCTTGTATTCGAGGAGTGTGATGAATTGTCGCCACGCCGCATCCTGCTCATTCCGAGCGTTGCCATCACCCTGAAGCATCCCAGCGACGTTCAAGTCTTCAACGAACACGGCGTCGTATTCTCTGACGAGCCACGTTGTGATTTTGTGCTGGTAGTCCAGCACCTTTCGCTGTATCTTCCGCCTGACTTTGGCGACCGTTTGCCGCTGTTTCTCGTAGTTGTTCGAACCGTGTTCTTTCCGCGAGAGTTTGCGTTGCTCGCGGCGCAATCGCTCGTACTCGTCTTCTAGGTCGAGCCAGTCCACGGTTTTCCCGTTGCTCGTGTGGATGTAGTTGAGGATGCCAAGGTCGATTCCCACGCTGTTGCTCGCGTCGAGCATGTCCAACGCAGGTTTCTCTGGGATGTGTTCGTCGTCGGTTTCGAGACTGAACGAGACGAACCACTCACCAGTCGTCTCCTGTTTCAGGGTGACTTCTTTGATAGTGGCGTTCTCTGGGAGTGGTCGGTGGTAGTGAATTTTCATCCAGCCGATTTTGCTGAAGCGCACGGAGGCATATCCGTCGCGGCCCCTCTTGTTATCGAGGTCGAAGCCTGACTGATTGTACGTGACACTCCGATACTCGCTGGGTGCCTGCCGCTTGAGGCGACCAACCTTGTACCCTTTCTCTTTCTTCTTGCGAAGGTTCGAGAGATTGGCGTGGAAGCGGGCGACGGTGGCTTGTGCGGCTTTCGAGTGAAGTTCCGCGAACACGGGCCACTTGCGCTTCCACTCTGGTAGTTTGTTGTTCTGCTGGAATTCGCTTGGCTTGTCGTCTTCGGGACTGTTCGTGTAGTCCCATCGGACGTGGTTGTAAAGTTGGCGATGAATGTCGATGTGATGTTCAGCAGCCATCGCTACCTCGTCGCTTGGGTAAGCTCGGTAACGGTGGCTGTATTCCATCGCTGTATGCGTGTTTGGGATTTGTCCACTTAGTGGTTTGTGTCGAGTTGCCTATCGGATTCATCCCCGAGGTCAAGTGGTTCGGGAATCTTCGATTCTCGTCATCACGGAAATCTCCGATTTCCGTACGACCTCGGGGTATTCTCCTGTCCCACTGATAAAGACAGCAGTTCTCGGTTCGGAACCGCTATTTCGCGGTTAGGGTTCGCTATTTCGTGGTTAGGATTCCTATTTCGCGGTTAGGACCCGCTATTTCCCAGTGGGATTCACCATCAGGGCCCGTAAACGATTCCGCTCAACCTGGGTCATCGAATTCACGGCAGCCCACCTGTCGATTATTGTCTGTCATTGGTGATCTATGTCGAAAGGGTTGCGAGACGGTTCCGGAGGGTCCTCCAAACTCGCTCTGTCAAATTGACAATGAACGAGGCATTTCCGGCAGGGAGGTAATAGTGCAGTTCAGTGGTTGCTTGCCCGTCATCAAGCATTTGCTGTTCCATACACCACCAGTAAGTAACCGTACTCGCATCGGTCTGTAGCTTATGTGTATAACCTCCTTATAACAGCTGTGCGGAAAATTCCCACTGCCGAACCTGGGTGTTGGGGGCCCCGGATGGAATGAGGGGCCCGTCGCCCTGTCGGTGAAAGCTCTGTCTGGTACCCCGCCGCCGAACCTACGGTACTAAATGGATCGGTCGTCATGAGCCGGTATGTTCGACAAATCGACCTGGATCCGGCTTCCCCGGAACGTGGTCGTAGGCCACGACGTCCTCGCGGAGGCGGGTACCGTGGTCAAAGACACCCACCTCCACGGCCGACCACTGGTGGTCACGAGTGAGACGCCGAAGGCGGTCGCCGGCGACGACCTCCTCGAACGTTTGCGGGAGGCGGGCTTTGATCCCGAACTGGTCGTCATCGAGGAAGCCACCTTTGGGGCCGTCGAGCGCGTGCTCGACCGGGCCGAATCGGTCGACCCTGGATTCCTGGTCGGTGTCGGTGGGGGCAAACCCATCGATATTGCCAAAATGGCAGCCGACGAGCGTGACGTCGGTTTCGTCTCGGTTCCGACCGCCGCGAGTCACGACGGTATCGTCAGCGGTCGCGGATCGGTTCCGGAGGGTGATACACGACACAGTGTCGCTGCGGCCCCGCCGGTGGCCGTGATCGCTGACACGGAAATCATCGCGGCGGCCCCGTGGGAACTGCTGACGGCGGGGTGTGCGGACATCATTAGCAATTACACGGCCGTCAAAGACTGGAAACTCGCCAATCGCCTCAAAAACGTCGAATATTCGGAGTACGCCGGCGCGCTGTCCCAGATGACCGCCGAAATGCTGCGGGATAACGCCGCCTCGATCAAACGAGGACTCGAGGAATCCGCCTGGATCGTCGTCAAAGCGCTGGTCTCCTCGGGGGTGGCGATGAGCATAGCGGGTTCTTCCAGACCAGCAAGCGGGGCCGAACACCTCTTCAGCCACCAGCTGGACCGGATCGCCCCCGGGCGAGCCCTCCACGGCCACCAGGTCGGCGTCGGCTCGATACTGACCGAATACCTCCACAGCGGCGCGGACGGGGAGTGGCGGGCGGTCCGGGATGCCCTCGCGAGTATCGACGCGCCGACGACGGCCGAGGAACTCGGGCTGACGACCGAGGAGGTCATCACCGCACTCACGACTGCCCACGAGATCCGGGATCGGTACACGATTCTCGGGGACGGCATCGAGGAAGCCGCTGCGATCGAAGCGGCCACGAGGACGGGCGTCGTCTGATTTTGGTCAGCCTAAAAACCGGTCGTAATCGCCCGTTCTCCAAGGGGTTTATAGAAACGTGTTGTTGGTACAGGTATCGACAATGCGCGCAGAATCATACCAACGGTGTCAGGCCTGTGGGCACACGCTCGAACACCCGACGGTGTATCGAAACCATGCCTATTGTGATCAATGCCAGCCGAGCCTCGGTGGGACCAGCGTCTGACGTGGCTGAGATCTCCTCGGCGTGATCGGCCGCGTGTATAAACCCTTTTACGGGGCGCTTTCCGACTGGCGTGGGGATGGAGACACCTCGAACAGGACTTTCGTATGGAGACGTACTTTTGGTGCCACACCGCTCACCGGTACAGAGCCGGTCGGACGTCGATCTATCGACGAACCTGACGCCGTCGGTTGAACTCGACGCACCCGTGTTGAGCGCCCCGATGGACACCGTCACGGAGGCCGAAACGGCGATCGCCTTGGGCCGGGTCGGTGGCTTTGGCACCGTGCATCGATTTCTAACTGTCGACGAGCAAGCCGAAGCCGTCGCGGCTGCGCGGGCCGCCGACCAACAGGTTGGTGCCGCGATCGGCATCAGCGAAGCCTACCTCGATCGTGCCGAACGAACCATCGAGGCCGGGGCAACAGCCCTCGTCGTTGACGTCGCGCACGGGCATCTGGACATGGCGCTTGGGGCAGTTGCGGATCTCGCTGAAACCTTCCCCGACGTACCCCTGATCGCGGGGAACGTCGCCACCAAGGAAGGAGTCCGAGATCTGGCTTCGGCGGGTGCCGACGGCGTCAAGGTGGGCATCGGTCCGGGCTCCCACTGCACGACACGGGTTGTCGCCGGCGCCGGCGTTCCGCAGCTCACAGCCGTCTCGGACGCCGCGGAAGCCGCTGCAGACTTGGACGTGACGATCATCGCGGACGGCGGCATCCGAAACTCCGGGGACGCCGTGAAGGCACTGATGGCAGGCGCAGACTCGGTCATGATGGGTCGGTTTTTCGCCGGGACGGAGGAATCACCGCCGGAAATCGTTGAGCGGGACGGCGAGCTGTACAAGCGATCACGCGGTATGGCGACGACGGCCGCAAACGACGATCGAACCGACAAGGACGGGGCCGAGCCGGTTGCCGACGAAGGGGTCGAAGCCCTCACACCGCTTTCGGGGCCGCTCGAACCGATCACGGAGGAATTTCTGGCCGGGATCCGGTCGGGGCTGAGTTACGTCGGCGGCGAATCGATCTCGACGGCTCGGGAACGAGCCGAATTCATCGAAGTCGGGCAGGCGGCGAAACGCCGTGAAGGTGCGCACTTCGATCACGACTGGGAGACGACGACGATCGGAGCGGACCGACACGAGAATTGAAAGCTTTTTGGAAACGGTCGCCGTGGCCGATACTATGCGGGTCGCCCTGGTCTCGCCGACGACGATTCATCACGCGGAGAGCGTGGCGGCGCGACGACTCGATCGTCTCGCCAGGCTCCTTGACGCTCGGGGCCACGAGGTGACCTTCTTCACGGCCAAATGGTGGGAGGGGGACTTCCACCGCTTCGATCATCACGGACTCACCTATCGAGCGATCGGCCATGGGTCGGGAGCCACCGCCCTGACCCCGTTTCGCGTCGCCCGGGCGATCAGCGCGGAGAATCCGGAGATCGTCCACGCGCTCTGTGAGGCGCCTCTCTGGACCGCCGGCGCCCGGCTCGGATCGGACCTGGCGGGGGCGGGCTATCTCGTCGACTGGTATGATCCCCCCGACACGGCAGGAGTCTTCTCGGGATGGCTTCGACGCCGCGGGCTCCGGGGCGCCGACCGGGTCATCACCCCCTCCGAGACCGTCCAAACGACGGTGCGGGAGTTCGGGATCGACGGGAATCGGGTTCGGGTCGTCCCCACCGGCATCGACCTCGATCGGATCGAAGCGATCGAACCGATTCCAAGCGGGGACATCGTCTATTCCCGCCGGCTCGACGATGGGGCGAACCTCGAAACGTTGTTCCTGGCCCTCGCCGAGTTCCGGGAATACGATTGGACGGCGACGGTTATTGGCGATGGACCACAACGGGAGGCCTACGAGCGCCAGGCCCGGGACCTGCGCATCGAGGATCGGGTCGAATTCCTGGGTGACCGGTCCGTCGAGGAACGGATTGCCCGGTTCAAGGACGCCCACGTGTACGTGCACACGGCCGAGTACACCCCCTTCGCCCACGACCTCCTTCGCGCGCTCGCGGCTGGCTGTGTCTCGATCGTGGAGTACCACCAACAGTCGAGTGCTCACGAACTGGTCGTCCACGAGGACCGGGGGTTCACGGCGACCAGTCCGGAGGAACTCACCCGCCGGCTGGCGGCGGCGGGCGATCTCGAGCGCCGCAGTTTCGACGCGTCCTTCGCCGATTTCGCCGACGACGCGTTCCTGGAGGCGTATCTCGACCTTTACCGGTTGATCCGGTAGGGACCGTCGCGAGGTGAACCCTTTTGGTGTCGCCACACCGCAGATAAGGCGATGAGAGATCGCTTTCTCGCGGCTGCCCGCGGCGAGCGGACCGACCGGCCCCCCGTGTGGCTGATGCGCCAGGCGGGCCGGTACTTGCCCGAATATCGGGAGCTCCGGGCCGACTATACGTTTCGCGAGGCCATTTCGACCCCCGCTGTCGCCGAACAGATCACCCTCCAGCCGTTCGAACGGTTCGACCTCGACGCCGTCGTCATGTATTCTGACATTCTCGTGGCGCTGGAACCGCTGGGCATCGATTACCATCTGGAGTCGGGAGTCGGTCCGGTCATCGACGATCCAGTCGAGACGCCCTCAGCGATCCCGACCGACGTCGAACCGGTTTCCGCAAGCCTGGGATATGTCGGTGAACTCCTCGAGCGCGTGAGCGACGCCGTGGGTGAGGAGGCGGCAACGCTCGGCTTTGCTGGTGGCCCCTTTACGCTTGCCTCGTATGCTGTCGCCGGCGAGCCGTCGAAGTCACACGTACCGGTCCGTGGGTTTCGGGCCGAGCATCCCGAGGCATTCGAGAGGCTACTGGAGACGTTCACTGACGTCGTCACATCCTTCCTGCAGTATCAGGTGGCCCATGGGGCAGACGCCATCCAGCTTTTCGACACTTACGCCGGGTTGCTCGGGCCGGCGGATTACCGGGAGTACCTGCTTCCGCTTCACCAGGAGATCCTCTCGGCGGTCGATGTCCCGACGATTCTCTTCGTTCGTAACATGGGTGGGCGGCTGCCGACCCTCGCCGAGAGCGGGGCCGACGTTATCTCCCTTGACTGGACCGTCGACATGGAGGCAGCCCGTGAGTCACTTGGGGACCAACCCGTTCAGGGCAACCTCGATCCGACGGACTTGCTCGGCGATACGGATTATGTCAAACGCCGAACGCGTGCGGTCATCGAGGCGGCCGGGCCGGCGGGTCACATCTTGAATCTCGGCCACGGGATCGATCGGCGGACGCCGGTCGGGTCCGTCGAGGCCTTCGTCGACGCGGCGACCGCTTATTCGTGGGAGTAGGCCTTATTCGATCGGGGCATTGAGGCAGTACGTTCCCGGCTCGTCGCGGCAGTGACAGTGGCGAAGTTGGTGGGCGGCCGGATCGAAGCCGGCGAGAAACGGTTCGACCAGATCACTGATGACCGCGGCCAGTCGGGGGTCGTCGTGGGGCACCGGGATCCGGAAGAACTCCATCCCCATCTCCTCGGCCTCGGCTTTGAGGTCCACGTCGAGCTCGTGGAGGGTTTCGGATTGTTCGTGGAGGAAACTCATCGGCTCGACCACGACCCGATCGGCGGCGATGGATGCCAGGGCGGTCTCGATGTCCGGCTCGGTCCACGGGATGTCCCGGTTGGCGTGATTCTGGAAGCCGAGGGTGTATGCGGACACATCCAGGAGCGACGCCATCGTCTCCGCGAACTCCTCGACGTAGATGTCGTATCGACTGCCCGCTTCGAGATACGACTCCGGCGTGCCGTGGGCCGAAAAGAGGAGGGCTGTTTCCGGGCCATTTAGGTCGAGATCTTTCTCCGCAAGGAACGTCGTGATGTTCTCTTGGCGAAGCCTCGTGTAACTTGGGTGGCGGTGCCAGCCGGTTACGGCCCGCATCTGGCCAGCCGGATCAGCCGCTTCGTACGCGTCCTCGAAATCGTTGACCGCCGCGATGTTCGTGGATGGGCCCGAAAGCGGATAGACCGGCACGACGATCACGTGATCGTAGCCGCCCTGGGCCATCTCAGTGGCGACGTTTTCGATCAACGGCTCCGTGTACTGCATCGCGAGTTCCACGTCGACGTCGAACCCGCGCTCGGCGAGTTCGGTCGTGAGGAGATCCGCCTGGGTAGCCGCTTGGGCCTCGAGCGGGGAGCCACCGATCGTTTCGTACTCCTCGATCAGCCCGGCCGCTCGCCGCTGTGCGAGTTCGCTGGCGCGTTCTTTTGCCTCGGCCTCGGAGTCGAACCGTTCGAGGCTAGCGTTGTCGAGAAAGATCCGTTCCAGGAAGGGGACGACGGCCTCCCTGGTTGGTTGTGCTGGTTCACCGAAGTTCAGCAAGACGATGCCGGCGTTCATACCCTCTCTTCTCTGTGGGGCGAGGTATATGTATGGGAAGCGGCGTTCAATCGTGGCGGAACGCCCGACTGCCCGTGAACACCATCGCCAGGTCGTGCTCGTCCGCGGCCTCGATGACGGCGTCGTCGTTGACGGAGCCACCTGGTTGAATCACGGCGCCAACACCGGCCTCAGCCGCCAGTTCGACGCCATCTGGGAAGGGGAAAAAGGCATCACTGGCCATGACACTCCCGTCCGGTCCTTTGCCCTCGGCGTCCCGTTCGGCTTTTCGCGTCGCCAGATCGACGGCGTCGACGCGGCTCGCCTGTCCCATGCCGATGCCGACCGTTTCGGTCCCCTGTGCGAGGACGATCGCGTTCGACTTGACGTGTTTTGCCGTCTGCCACGCGAACTGGAGGGCCTTGAGTTCCTCGTCGGTCGGGGACCGTTCGGTCACGACCTCCAGGTCCTCCCTGGCAGGCGCCTGTTCGTCCCGATCCTGGACCAGCCGCCCTCCGACGATCGGCTTCTCGGCTTGATCCAGCGATCCTGCATCGAGTGGGCCAACTGCAAGCACGCGGAGGTCCTCCTTCGTCCGGAGCACCTCGAGGGCGTCCTCGGTATACGACGGGGCGACGACGGCCTCTTTGAACGAGTCGATAATCGCCTCGGCCGTCGCGCCATCACAGGGACGATTGAGGGCGACGATCCCGCCGAATGCGCTTTTCGCGTCGGTCCCGAGCGCGTTCTCGTAGGCCTTGGCAATGTGCTCCGCGGTCGCGCAGCCGGCCGGATTGGTGTGTTTGATGACCGCTGCTGCCGGCTCCTCGAACTCCCGCACGAGGTCGAGGGCCGCGTCCGCGTCGTTGTAGTTGTTGTAGGAGAGCGCTTTGGCTCCCTCGTTCAGCTGTTCTGCGTCGACCACGTTCGCCGCGTCACAGGTCCTGTCCTCATAGACTGCGGCTTCCTGATGGGGATTTTCCCCGTATCGTAGTTCGCGGACCTTGTCGGTCGAGGTCAGCCGACGGTCCGGAAAGTCGCCGGTTGGGGCTTCGTGCGTGACACCGTCATCGGTGACAGTAACCGCCCCGTCCAATACCATCTCGATCGCTCTGGGGTAGGCTTTGAACTCCCCCTCGGAGAGGACACGCTGTTTGAGCGTCGCCGGGTCATCATCCGGCCTGACGGGGACCGGTTCCTGGGTGATGATGGGGCCAGCGTCGATATCCGCCTCCAGGACTGATCCGTCCTCATCGACCGCGTTTGTTACCACATGGACCGTACAGCCGGTCACGGCGACGCCGGCATCGAGCACGTCCTCATGGGCTGTGGCGCCGGGAAAGGCCGGGAGGAGGGACGGATGAATGTTCAACGTTAGCGGTGCTTGCTCGAGAAAGGTATCGGAGAGGATCCGCATGTAGCCATCGAGCGCGACGAGGTCGACCTCGACGTCCTCCAGGGCCGCGAGCAGGCGTCGCTCGTGTTCGCGACGCCCCATGTCCGGAGACCGTTCGACGACAGCGGTCTCGATGCCTCTGGCTGCGGCCTCCGCGAGGATCGGTGCGTCGGGGTCATCCGAGACCACGATTCCGAGCTTTGCTCCGGCCGGATTGCGATCCTGTATGTGGAGCAAGTTTCGTCCACGATTGCTCGCGAGACCGGCGATGGTTGGCATAAAACTAACTGCACCGGCCGATTTCAAAGCCGTTGTGGTCCGCGTCCAGGGGGTATCCACGATCGTGGATTACTTGCCGGTCAATGGCGCTCAGTTACCCCATTCCATTCACGATCGTGGAAATGACCGACCGATATGCTTTTGCGTCGACCGGAGCCACACCGAGACATGACTTCCGATCGTGGCCCGCTCTGGGCTCGGTCGCCGTTGGACGGGCGCTACGCCGATCGCACGGCCCTATTGGCCCCGTACGCGAGCGAAGCCGCGCTTATGCGGGCGCGGGTGACTGTGGAGGTGGAGTATACGATCGCGTTGTCGGCGCTCGAGGCAACGCCGTTGACGATCGACGACCCACTCGCTGCTGAGATGCGTGCCGTCTACGAGGACTTCGACGACGCCGACGCGACCGTCATCAAAGCCATCGAGACGGAGGGCGCGCAAGGCTATGCGGCGACCAACCACGACGTCAAAGCGGTCGAGTACTTCCTCCGCGAACAGACCCCCCAATTCGTGCACCCATGGATCCACTTCGGGCTGACGAGCGAGGACGTCACCAACCTCGCTTATCGACTGCTCGTCAGGGATGGGATGGCGGAGGTTCTCGTCCCCGAGCTCCGATCGATCCGGGACACCCTCGTCGCCTTTGCTCAGGACTACGCTGACCTGCCGATGTTGGCTCGAACCCACGGCCAACCGGCGACCCCGACGACGGTCGGGAAGGAGATGGCTGTATACGCGAGCCGGCTCGGGCGAGCGATTGTCGATGTAGAGCGAGAAACGGCATCACTCGCAGGAAAACTCGGGGGCGCGACGGGCACGTTTGGGGCCCACGCGGTCGCCTTTCCCGACGTCGATTGGCCCGCCTTCGCTCGCTCGTTCGTCGAGGACCTTGGGCTTGAATACGTCTCACTGACGACCCAGATCAATCCTGGCGACGATTTTGCGGCCCTGTTCGACGCGCTTGCCAGGGCCAATCGCGTCTTGATCGATCTCGACCAGGACGTATGGCAGTACGTCTCCCGCGGCTATTTCGGCCAGGAGGCAACCGAGGGCGAGACGGGTTCCTCGACAATGCCTCACAAAGTCAACCCGATCGACTTCGAGAACAGCGAGGGGAACCTCTCGAAGGCGAACAGCGACCTCCGCTTCTTGGCGGACGCGATTACGACCTCCAGACTGCAGCGGGACCTCACCGATTCGACGGTCAAGCGCAACATCGGCGGGGCGCTGGCACATGCCCTGATTGCATACGACAAACTCCAAACGGGTTTGGCGAAGGTGGTCCCCCGCGAATCGGTCCTCCGCGAGGACCTGGCTGATAACCCGGCCGTTATCGGTGAGGCGATTCAGACGGTCCTCCGCCGTGAGGGCGACCCCGACGCGTACGAACGCGTCAAAGAGGCGACTCGGGGCGAACACGTCACCATGGCCGATTTCGACGTGCTGATCGATGACCTCGACGTCTCTGAGGCAACCAAAGACGAACTACGGGATCTCACCCCGGCTTCCTACACCGGGCTGGCCGAATCGCTGGCCACGAGGGTCGGAGACCGCTGAGCGGCAACACGGGCTGTGGGCCCCAAGAGCCAGTCTCACTCGAGAAGCGACGACAGGGCCCCAGCGAGGATTTCCTCGGCCGCTTTCACGGACTCGATTTTCACGTATTCCCGCTCGCCATGTGCCACCGGCCCATCCTCGTCCGAGAGCACGCCGGGGCCGAACACTACTGTTGGTGCCATTTCAGCGAAGTAAGCAGCTTCCGTGGCGGCCCCGAAGGTGCGTGGCTCCCCGGCACCGGCTTCCCGTAACGCCTGTGACACCGCCGAATCCGGTGGCGTTTCGAACCCTTCCAGAAACGGCGTTTCCCGATCTGCCGGGTCGACAGCCACGTCGAGTTCCGTAGGTACCTGTTCCCGGAGATGGGTGGCCAGTCCATCGAAAAAGCCCGGCGCCGTTTCCGGGGGCACGCTCCGTCGGTCGATGGTCAGTTCCGCGGTGGCGGGGATGCGATTCGAGGCTTCGCCGCCCTCGACGAGCGTGGGGGTCAGGGTGGAGCCGCCCAGTCGCGGATGCGCTTCCGTGCCTCGGGTCTCGTCGTAGGATTCGAGCCCCTCGATTACCTCTCGAAGGCCCGCAATGGCGTTGTGGCCCGCTTCGGGCTCGGCGGCGTGTGCGCTTTGCCCACCGAGCCGGACCGTTCCCTGGAACCGGCCGCGGGCTGCCACACAGACGTCGAGCTCGGTCGGTTCGCCGACGATGACGCCGTCTGCGTCGAGGTCCAGTGCCGCAGCCCCGGTCGATTTCCGTTCCTCGTCGGGGGTCACGGCCAGCGTGAGTCGCCCCTCGGTCGGTTCGGTCCCGATGAACGCTGTGACTATCGCAGCAAGTGGCCCCTTCGCGTCACAGGAGCCCCGCCCTCTGATGGTTTCGGCGGTTCGTTCGAGAGGATGGTGTGGCGGAACCGTGTCAATATGGGTATTCAACACGATGCGTGGAGATCCCTCGCCCTTCTCGGCAAAAACGTTCCCTGCCGGATCGATCCTCGGCTCCTCACCCGCTTCGGTGAGTGTCTCGACGAGGAGGGATCGCATCGCCTCGACGGACTCGTGAGACGGGGTTTCGACAGCCCGTTCGAGGAACTCGATCGGATCGACGGTCATCGGTCTCCGTCCTCGAACGCGAAACGTCCGTCGCCCTCGAACGCGGTCGGGCCGGTTAGCGTGGCCGGGCCCTCCTCGGGGATCGTTATCTCCAGGGTGCCGCCGGGCGGCGTGATTTCCAGTTTTTCACCCGGTTCAACGAGGTCGAGTCGCGTGGCGACGGCCCCGATAGCAACGGCACCGGTCCCACAGGATCGCGTTTCACCCTCGACTCCTCGCTCGTACGTCCGCTGGTTGAAGGCGGTCGGGCCGGTCTTCTCGGCGACGGTGACGTTTGTCCCATCTGGGAACCGATCGGCGTAGCGGATCGGTTGGGCCCGGGCCTGCAAGTCCAGGTCCTCGATCGAGTGCAAGAACGCGACGGCGTGGGGGACACCGGTATTGACAGCCGTTATGGGCATTCCCTCGAAGGGTTCCTCGATCATCGGCTCCTCGGCGTCCAGGGGGATCGAGGCGGGTTCGAAGGTCGGGTCCCCCATTTCGACGGTGACGGTCGTCTCGTCGACCAGTTCTGCTCGACGGGGGCCTGCCGGCGTTTCGAGCAGAAAGGTTTGCTCGCCGGTCTGTTCGTGGCCCCACCTGGCGGCCACTCTGGCGCCGTTGCCGCACATTTCGGCCGTGCCGCCGTCGGGCTGGTACAGTCGAAAGCGGATCCTGGTCGGCGTCGGGTCGGTATCGAGATCCAGGACGAGCACGCCGTCGATCCCGAGATCCGCGCACAGTGCTTCGGCGAAGGGACCTCTGTCGGTTTCGAGGGTCTCCCCGCGGACGACCGCAAAGGCGTTGCCGGTCCCGTGGTAGTGTCGGTATGGAATAGCGCTCATCGGTCTCGTTCGGTCCTCGTGATGTCACCTAGTTGTTCACGCCGGCGTATCGCTCTGGCGGTCTCGCCGTCGATCGCGACGACGGGTGGCCGGGGGCGGGAGTTGTACTGGCTTGCCATTTCGATGCCGTAGGCGCCGGTCATCCCGATCGCGAGGAGGTCCCCTCGCTTTGGTGCCGGAAGGGTGCGGTCCCGGGCCAGGACGTCTGTGCTTTCACAGATCGGCCCCACGACGGAGACGGTCGCTTCGGCACGCTCGGGGACGTTGATCGCCCTGAGGGGGTGATACGAGTCGTACAGTGCCGGCCGCAACAGGTCTGTCATGCCGGCGTCGACACCAGCAAGGGTTCCTGACCCGGCAGGCTTGACCGTATTCACTCGGGTGAGGAGTAGACCCGCGTCGGCCACGAGATATCGCCCAGGTTCGATCCGCACGGTGCCATCGAATTCGGCGACGGCATCGGTGAACGTCGTCGCCAGGCGGTCGAGGTCGAGCGGGTCCACCTCTGCTCGATACGGTACGCCGAACCCACCGCCGATGTCTATGAAATCGAGATCGCGATCGATGTCCCGCGCGACCTGCACGACGGTCTCGATGACTGTTCGGTGCGCATCGAGATCTTCGTCCAGGATACCACTGCCCGCGTGAGCGTGCACCCCCACGACCGGCATCTCGTTTGTCGCGGCCAGGTCCAGGGCCATGGGAAGCCGATCGATCGCGATGCCGAACTTCCGGTCGGCGCCCGTCGAAACCGCGTCGCTGTGGCCCGCACCTGTCCCTGGATGGATGCGGAGTGACAGCTCGCCCGTGTAATCCCGCTCTGCGAGGCGACGGATGGTGTCGATCGCGCCGACGGTGATCGCCAGTGGCTGCTCGGTGCCTTGCAGCACGGTATCGAGGTCCCGATCCGGCGGATTGACCGGCGTATACAGGATATCGCCCGGATCGAAGCCCGCGTCGAGGGCTCGTTCGTATTCATACGCAGACGCGCATTCGGCGCCGATGCCCTCGGCCGCGAGGGTTTCGAGCACCCCGATACCGGCATTGGCTTTCACGGCGTAGTGGATCTCCGTCCCAGGGAACGCCGCTTGCAGCCGGTTGGTATTCTCCCGGACCCGGTCCAGATCGATAACGTAGGTGGGGGTATCGTGGGCCTCGGCGATCGAAGCGAGGCGGCTCCCGGACCAGTCCGAGAGGCGACGAACCGGCGGTCCGTGGGTCATGAACTGCGGAGTTCCGCCTCCCGCTGGGTGGCCTCCCTGGTCGTTGCCTCGACGTCCATGGCGACGACCGCTGGTTTGTAGGCGCCGCCTTCGAAGAGATCGTGGTCGCCGACACTCGATTCGACGAACCGGGTGAACGCCCGGCGGTTCGAGGGCAGTTCTCCGTAGCGGATCGTCTCCTCGACGAGGTCATACACCGGAATCCGCGGGGTTAACAGCGTGTTTTCGCCGACGACGCTCCCTTCGCCGACGACGAAGCCTGACGTGACCCGCGCGCCGGCACCGAGCGAGACGTCATCCTCGATGATTACCGGCGTGTCCTCGACCGGTTCGAGCACGCCGCCGATTAGCGTGTTGCCCCCTAATTTGACGTTCTCACCGATTTGCGCACAGGAACCGACCGTGTTCGCCGAATCGACGAGCGTGCCATCCCCGACGTGGGCCCCGATATTGACGAAACTCGGGCTCATCAGGATCGCGTCGCTCCCGATGTAGGCCCCTCGTCTGATCGTCGTCCCATCGGGCGTGTTTCGCGTGCCTCGCTCGCCGAGATCAGCCGTCTCGCGGAGTGGAAGCACGTCGTGATAGATCACGTCGCCGTACGTTCGGGGCTCGGTGTCCCGCAGCGAGAAATTGAGGAGGATCCCACTTTTGACCCATTCGACGGCTTCCCAGCCGTCATCTCGGGGCTCTGCGGCTCGGATGTCACCTGCCTCCAGGGCCTGGAGGAAACTATCCAGGACCGCCATTTCGGCCGTGCCGGCGCTTGCAGCGGTCACCGAATCCGCTTCGTACCGTGCTTGCAGGTCGATGATGTCGTCTTCGAGGCTCATGATTCCCCTCCGGTGTCGGCGAGCTGGTCCGCGATCTCGGCGAACTGATAGAAGCCGGCCGGTTGGTCGACGAGCCAAGCAGCCCCGTCGAGTGCACCCTCCGCGAAGACCGATCGGGAGCCAGCCCGGTGGGTGAGCGAGACGGTTTCTCGGTTGCCGGCCAGCAGGACCTCGTGCTCGCCGGTGATATCACCCGCTCGCCTCGCATGAACGCCGATTTCACCACTTTCCCGGGGTGCCTCGCCGACTCGTCCGTGGACCCGTTCGCCGGTCGAATCACGTGTTTCCTCGAGGTGATCGAGGATGAGCGAGGCGGTTCCGGACGGGGCATCTCGTTTACCGTTGTGGTGGGTTTCGGTGAGTTCGACGTCGTATTCCGGCAGGGAACTAACGGCCGCGGCCACGGCATCGAGTAGGGCCTGCACCCCTCGGGCGAAATTCGCGCCCAGCAGGACCGGGATCGAATCACCGGCTGCTTCGATGGCCGCTCGCTGGTCGGCGTCGAAGCCGGTGGTTCCTGTGACGAAGGGAATCCCGGCTGCTGCTGCCTGATTCACGTATTCCACACAACTTGCCGGACCCGTGAAATCGACGATAACGTCCGGGTCGGTTTCCTCCAGGAGCACGTCGAATCGGCGGGCCGGTTCGACCGCGTCGAGATGTGGATCGACGTCCCGATTGACCGCGAAGACGACCTCGACGCCTCGCTCGCTCGCAACCTCGCGGACGGTCTGGCCCATTCGGCCGGTCGCCCCAGTCACGCCGATCCGAAGCGACCCGCTCTCGGGTCCCGCGCTCATGTCTCCGCCTCGGCCAACTCGTCGAGGATCGATCGGAGCTCCGCCCGGTTCTCTTGGCTAATGGTCGAAAGTGGGGAGCGAAGGCGGCCCGGTCCGTTTCCTCGAATCTCCATGGCTGTCTTGACCGGGATCGGGTTCGTTTCGGCGAAGAGGGCATCCACGAGTGGCGCGAGCTCTCGGTGAATCGTCCGCGCGTTCTCATAGTCACCATCGAGTGCGCTCCAGACCATTTCGGAAACCCGCTCGGGTTCGACGTTTCCAGCGACACTGATCACGCCCGTGCCCCCGACGGCGATGATCGGAAGGGTAAGTCCGTCATCCCCCGAGAGGACGGAGAACTCCTCGTCGGCCGTCCGACGAGCGACGTCGCTCACGCGGCCGAGATCGCCGCTTGCCGCCTTGTAGCCGACGATGTTCTCGTGGCTCGCCAGGTTCGCGGCTGTCTCGACGGCGATGTTTCGCCCGGTTCGGGAGGGCACGTTGTAGATGATCTGGGGGAGATCGACGTCGTCGGCAATGGCCCGATAATGGGCCTCCATGCCGTCAGGTTCCGGCTTGTTGTAATACGGCGAGATGAGCAGCAGGCCGTCGGCGCCGGCCTCCTCGGCTCCCCGGGCGAGCGCCAGCGCTTCGTGCGTGGCGTTGCTCCCCGCCCCGGCGATAACCGGGAGATCGACGGCCTCGACGACGGTCTCGACGACGTCGACGTGCTCCTGATGGGTCAGCGTGGCACTCTCACCGGTCGAACCGACGGGAACGAGTCCGTCGACGCCGGCGTTTTCGAGGCGTGTGGCGTCCGCTGCGAGTTGGTCGTGATCGATGCTTCCGTCTTCCTCGAACGGCGTCGTCATGGCCGGATAGACGCCGGTTGTGAGTTCGTGTGTCATGGGTTGTGTCTTGGCGGGTGGTCAAGGGTCGATATCCGGGGTGATCTCCGTGATCACACCACTGGTCGAAAGCAACCGGCCCGAAACGGGACGCGACCCCGCGACGAGCCATCTTACACTCGACCACGTTTGCTGCAGAAGGCACACTCGCTGTCCAGCACGACGGCGATGGGTGCGGAAGCGAGTCGCATGAGCGATAGCTATCCGCCCAGCCCTATATGCGTTGTGGCCGCGGGGACGATGTCGCCCCGCTTTAGTGGGTGGGTTACATAGCAATCATCGATGCTGGTCCTCGGTGATGCCCACGCGAACACGCCCGAACGGCGGCAGGCCCTCGAACAGATCTACGAGGGCGTCGATCCGGACGTGGTGCTCCAGCTCGGGGACCTGTTTTATTACGATCTGCCCGTCGAGACCTACTTCATCGCCGGAAACAACGAGGACTTCGACGTCATCGACGCCTTGCGCCACGGTCGCATCAGAAGCCGGAACGTGCGCAACGTCCGGCTCCTTGATAGTCGCGCCGTCGACCTTCGCGGGATCACCATCGCCGGCCTCTCCGGCAACTACGCGCCGACGCAGTACGACAAACCCCGATCGGCACTCCGGGGGGAGCGGCGCCGACACTTCGTCAGAGCCGACGTCGAGACGCTCAAGCGGGTGGAGGAGGTGGACGTGTTGCTGACACACGAAGCGCCACACGGTACGACAGTTCGAGAGGAGTACAGTGTCGGGTGTAAACCGATCGACGAACTCCTCGAGACGCTGGATCCCGATCTCTGTCTGGTCGGCCATCACCATCAGCACACCGAGAACGAAATCGGGGGCACCCGAGTCGTGACAGTCGCTCCGGCCTGGGATTCGTATTACGACCTCGATCCAGACACCCTCGCGGTCACCCGCCACGACGCCCCTGTCGATATCGATCCGGGGCGTGGGTGAAGTTTAACAGGAGGGCCACTCCCAGATACGGTATGACTTCGATTCACGCCGGTCAGCGTGTCGCCGTGCTCGCCGACGCGCAGAACCTCTATCATTCCGCCCAGAGTCTCCACTCCCAGAACATCGATTATGCCGCCCTCCTCGAGAAGGCCGTCCAGAACCGGATCCTCACCCGCGCAATCGCCTACGTGATCCGGGCGGATTCCCCGGAGGAGGAGAGCTTCTTCGAGGCCCTCGATGACATCGGGTTCGAGACGAAGATCAAGGACATCAAGACCTTCCAGGACGGGACCAAAAAGGCCGATTGGGACGTGGGGATGAGCCTCGATGCGGTGACGTTGGCCGATCACGTCGATACGATCGTGCTCTGTACGGGTGACGGGGACTTTTCGCGACTCGTCTCTCACTTGAGACACGAGGGCGTGCGAGTGGAGGTGATGGCCTTTGACAGTTCGACCGCCGAGGAACTCAAGGAGGCCGCGGACACGTTCATCGATCTGGGCGAGCGGACGGAGACGTTTCTGCTCTGACGGAGCGGTCCCCTTCCGGTGACCCCGACGTGCCTGCCGGGCTTCCTATACGCTTTAAGGGATGGCAAACGAAACACAGCATATGAACGGCCCGCCCGACGGCGACACCCAGGATATCCTCGAGAACGTGCTCCTCCCGGTCGCCAACG
>CAZVCA010000033.1:0-17672 GCA_964626045.1 uncultured Halobacteriales archaeon
ACCAGCCCGAGGCCTACGTCGAGCAGTCCGACACCTACATCGACAAGGACGCCTCGATCAACGAGGAGATCGATCGACTGCGCCACTCCGCGACCCGGTCGTTGCTTACCAGAGACGACGTGATCGTCGTCGCCTCGGTCTCGGCCATCTACGGTCTGGGCGACCCGGGAAATTACGAGGACATGGCCCTCCGACTCGAACAAAGTGAGCGGATCGACCGGGAGGAACTCTTGGGCCAGCTGGTCGATCTCAATTACGAACGGAACGACGTGGACTTCACCCAGGGGACCTTCCGCGTGCGCGGGGATACCGTCGAGATCTTCCCGATGTACGGCCGCTATGCCGTTCGCGTGGAGTTCTGGGGGGACGAGATCGACCGGCTCTCCAAACTCGACCCGCTGGAGGGGACGGTCAAATCCGAGGAGCCGGCGGCGCTGATCCACCCGGCTGAGCACTACTCGATGCCCGAGGAGCGCCTCGAGTCGGCGATCGAGCAGATCGAGTCGGACATGGAATCCCGGGTCCGGTACTTCGAGCGGCAGGGGGATCTCGTGGCCGCCCAGCGCATCGAGGAGCGGACCACCTTCGATCTGGAGATGCTCGAAGAGACCGGCTACTGCTCCGGCATCGAGAACTACGCGCTCTATCTCTCCGATCGGGACCACGGTGAACCGCCGTACACACTCCTGGATTACTTCCCAGATGACTTCCTCACGGTGATCGACGAGTCCCACCGGACGGTCCCACAGATAAAGGGGCAACACGAAGGCGACCGGTCCCGCAAGGAGTCACTCGTCGATAACGGCTTTCGCCTCCCGACGGCCTACGACAACCGGCCGCTGACCTTCGAGGAGTTCGAGCAGCGGACCGACCGGACACTCTACGTCAGCGCGACTCCCGCCGAGTACGAACGGGACGTGTCCGGCCAGGTCGTCGAACAGATCGTCCGGCCGACCTACCTCGTGGACCCGGCTATCTCGGTCGAGTCGGCAGCGGACCAGATCGATAACCTCCTCGATCGAATCCACAAACGAACGCAGCGGGACGAACGGGTTCTGGTCACGACGCTTACCAAGCGGATGGCCGAAGACCTCACGGAATACCTCGAGGAGGCTGGGGTCGCCGTCGAGTACATGCACGACGAGACTGACACGCTGGAACGCCACGAACTGGTGCGCGGGCTCCGGCTCGGGGACTTCGACGTCTTAGTCGGTATCAACCTCCTCCGTGAGGGACTGGACATCCCGGAGGTATCCCTCGTCGCGATTCTCGACGCGGACAGACAGGGGTTCCTCCGCTCTCGAACCTCACTCATTCAGACGATGGGCCGGGCCGCCCGGAACGTCCATGGGGAAGTCGTCCTCTATGCCGATGACGTGACCGACGCGATGGACGCGGCCATCCAGGAGACCCGTCGCCGCCGCGAGATCCAACAGGAATTCAATGATACACACGCCGTCGAGCCCACGACGATCGACAAGCCGGTGGGCGAGATCGACCTGCCCGGCTCCGGCGAGGCGACCGAATCGATCGCCGGGATGGAACCCGACGACGAATCGGAGGCGGCGGCCCTGATCGCGGAACTCGAAGAGCGGATGGCAGCCGCGGCTGAGGACCTGGAGTTCGAACTCGCCGCGGACATCCGGGACCGCATTCGGACGATCCAGCAGGAGTTCGACCTCGATAGCGGCGTCGAACCCGAGTCCGTGGACGATTCGGTGCCGATCGAGTAACCACCCAAACGGTTACCTCGCGTGGCCACCCACGGAGCGTATGATCGTCGTCCAGAACCGGTTCGAGATCGCTGACGGCTACGAGGACGCCTTCGTCGACCGCTTCGCAAATCGGCAGGGTGACGTGGAAAAACGGGACGGGTTCCGCCGGTTTGACCTCCTCAAGCCGGCCACGGAGGACACGAACACGTTCGTCTCGATGACGGTCTGGGATTCGATGGCCGCCTTCGAGGCCTGGACCGAGAGCGAGGCCTTCGAGACGGCCCACGACACGGATGGGCCACGCGAGATGTTCGAGTCCCGTCCCACACTGGAGATTCACGAGGTCGCGATCGAGGCGACGGCGGATTCCGGCTAAGGCTCTCGGCGTTTGGCGATCGGGCTGCTTAGAGCGGTCGGGCGATCCGACGAATGCTATAGTCGTTTGGCGATCGGGCTAATAAGAGCCGTCGGGCGATCTGACTAATGCTAGAGCCGTCGGGCGAGCGTCGCGGCGGTCTCGGCCCCGATACCGGGAACGTCCGCGAGTTCGGATTCGCTGGCCGCCCGCACCCCCTCGACGCTTCCAAACCGACGGAGGAGTCGCTTCCGTCGCTGTGGCCCGATCCCGTCGACTGACTCCAGCACGGTCGAGACGTCGTCCCGCAGGGTCTGATGGTACTGCACGGCAAAGCGGTGGGCTTCGTCCCGCACCCGCTGTAACAGATGTAACGAAGGGGAATCGTGGTCCCAATCGTAGCGGCGATCCGGGGTAAACACGATCTCATCGGCCTTTGCCAGCGAGGCGATCGGGACCGCCCAGCCGGCTGCTTCGATGGCCGCCTGGGCCGCCTCGAGTTGGCCGCGGCCGCCGTCGATCAGCAACAGATCCGGGTCGGGCCGCTCGTCCCGCCCCTGAATCGCCCGGGCCGCTCGCCATTCCAGCAGGCGGGTCATGTTCGCGTAATCGTCGTTTTGCTCCTGGAGTTTCTTCCGGCGGTAATCCGCCTTTCGCGGCTGGCCGTCGACGAAAACCACGTTACTCCCGACGACCTCGCGGCCGCTCGCGTGGCTCACGTCGAACCCCTCGATCCGGTGGGGAACGGGGATGTCGAACACCTCGGCGAGGCGGCGGTGCCCGTTTCGGTCGTCACCGCCCTGATGGGCGTTTTTCATGGCGAGATCGACGAGGCGGGATTCGCGGCCGGCGCCTGGGACGGCGAGTTCGACCCCTTCGGCGGCGAGCCAGTCACGCAGGTCCGCCGACGCCGGATCCTGGGGCAGTAATAACCGGTCAGGTAGCGCTCGCTCCGCGTAAAACTGCGGCACGAACGCGGCCAGGATGTCAGGGACAGCATCGCCTTCGTCGGGGACGTCGACGCGGTGCCGATCCCGATCGACGAGTTTGCCGCCCTCGCTGTGTAACCGGGCGACGGTCCCTGTCGTTCCCTCGACGGCGACGCCGAGCACGTCGACGGTCCGTGTGCCATCAGCGGCGACGACGGCGTCCCCACCGGTGCCATGGAAGGCGTCGACGGTTTCGAGGCGGTCCCTGAGATGGGCCGCCCGTTCGAATTCCCGGGACTGGGCGGCCTGATCCATCGCCTCCTCGAGAGGCTCAGCGATCGCGCCGGTTTCCCCCTCGAAAAAGCGCGTGGCCTGTTCGATCCGGGCGCTGTATCCTTGGGCCCCGATCTCCCCCGTACAGGGGGCCGCGCAGAGGCCCATATCGTGATCGAGACACGGCCGGTCCCGGTTGTTGAACTTGTACGCCGAGCACCCCCGCAGGCCCGTGATTTCACGGATCGCCTTGAGCACGGTCTCGAGCTGTCCCTTGTCGGTGAAGGGCCCGTAGACGGTTGCCCCCCGGTCCGGATCCCGTGTGATCTGGATTCGAGGGAATTCGTGATCGGTGAACTGGACCAGCGGGTAGGACTTGTCGTCTTTGAGCCGGACGTTGTACCGCGGCTGGTGGCGCTTGATGAGGTTGGCTTCGAGCAACAGGGCCTGGGTCTCGGTGTCCGTGACGGCCACGTCGATCGATTCCGCCCGTCGAACCATCTCCCGGACCCGTTCGCTGCGGGGATCGGCGTAGCTGCGGACCCGGTCCCGGAGGTCCACGGCTTTCCCGACGTAGAGGACCCGATCACCCGCCAGGAACTGATAGACCCCAGGTTCACGGGACAGGGACCCAGCGACCGCACGCACCCCCGCGACGTCCATACCCGCGTTACCGGTTCGACCGGTTTGAATCGTCCGCTACCGCGGGTTCGAACGGGTCGGCCTCGCCGAATTCGCCGTCAGTCGGCTCCTCGTTCGGGAAGGTGATGCCGTCCGCGTCGATATCGTCTCCGTTGGAACCGGGTTCGGTGGTCTCGGGCTCGATCGCGTCCTGCAGCGTGTCGATCGCGGCGGATCGGAACCCCACGCCCGGGATTTCGATATCGGCGCCGCCGGCGATACCGATCTCGAGGACGTCGGCCCGGGTCTGCCAGTACCAGCCGAAAAGCCCCAACCCGGCCACCATCGACAGCAGGCCACCGAAAAGCAGCAGGTCATCGAGGAGCGAAAACACGGTGTTGAACACGCCGAAGAGTTCGGTGACCCACCCGACGCCGACCTGGCCGGCCGTTCCGTCCGTCGAGACCTCCCCGATGATGCCGTCCAGATCGAGGAGCAAGCCGACGATCGCCAAGGCGAGGCCGGTGGCGAGCCACTTCGCCCCGGCTGTCAGCCACCGCGTGTCCCCGCTTGCCCGCTTCGAAACGCCGGTTACGTTCGGCCGCTCGACGGCTCGAAGGTTCGGCCCCTCGATTTTGGGCGTGAACACGAGCACCCGATGGCTCGTCACGACGACCCCCGCCTCGCGACCCTGGGTGTCCGCGAGCACGTCTTCTCCCTCGTAGAGCAGTTGGTCCACGTGGGATTGCCAACTCATTGGGACGCGGTTCGTGGGGCTCCCATTTGAATGTGCCCGCTTCAGGGAATCGAGACGCCTCGCTCTTCGAGGACGTCGAAAAAGGCCGCCGGGTCGAGCGTTTCGACCCCGTGCTCGGCGGCCGCCTCCTGTTTGCTTGTGCCCGGATTCGCCCCGACGACGAGATAGTCGGTGTTCCCCGAGACGCTACTCGTCGCCGAGCCACCGTGGGATTCGACGAGGTCCTGTAACTCGGCTCTGGTCCAGCCCTCGACGCTCCCGGTGAATACGACGGTCACCCCCTCGAGGGCGTCCCCCTCCGCCCCCTCCATCGGTTGGGGCCTAACATCGTAGTCCTGCAGCCGCTCGATGACGGCCCGGTTCTCCTCGGTTTCGAAGAAGGTTCTGATGCGGTCCGCGACGGTGTCCCCGATCCCGTCGACGTCCTGTAACGCCGGCCGCGACGCGTTCATGACGGCCTCGAGCGTGCCGAAGTGGCGCGCGAGATCGCGGGCGATCGTGGGACCGACCTCCGGGATGCCGATCGCTGCCAGGAAATCGGGCAGCGGGGGTGATTTCGCGGCCTCGAGTTCCTCGAGGAGTTTCCTGGCGGACCGTTCGCCCCACCCATCGAGGGCCTGTATGTCGGCTGCTGACAGCGCAAAGAGATCCGCAACGTCCCGCTCGATCAGGGACGCGTCGACGAACTGCTGGGCCGATTGCTCCCCCAGCCCCTCGATGTCGAGGCCGTCCTCGCTGCCGAAGTACGCGACCCGGCCGACGAGCTGTGCGTCACAGGCCAGCCCGCCGGTGCAGAAGTGCTGCGGGCCGACCTGTTCGACCGGACTCCCACACGCCGGACAGGTCTCGGGGAAGGAAAAAACGCTGTCCGAGCCCGATTCGACCACGGTTTCGACGTACGGGATCACGTCACCGGCCCGTTTCACCTGCACGCGGTCGCCGACGTCCACACCCAGCTCCCGGATCTCCGACTGGTTGTGAAGGGACGCCCGCGAGACCGTCACGCCGCCCACGTCGACCGGATCGAGGAGGGCGACCGGTGTCAACCGGCCGGTCCGCCCGACCTGAATCACGATGTCCGAAATCCGCGTTTCCTCGGATCGGGCCGGGAACTTGTAGGCGTACGCCCACCGGTAGTGGCGGGCTGTCGCCCCTAACGCGGCGCAGGCGGCCCGGTCGTCGACTTTGAACACGGCGCCGTCGATTTCGTAGGGGAGGTCCTCGCGGGCCGCGAGGAGGTCGTGGCGGTACTCGATCGCCGCTTCGATCGAATCGACCCGTTCGAAGCGATCGGTGACGGGGAGGCCCCAGGCCTCGAGGTGGCGGTGCTCGTCAGTATGTGTCTTGAGCCCAGTCCCGGCGTCGGGACCGCTCGAGGCATCTGCGGACTCGAAGGCGGCTTCGTCCTCGCCAGCAGCGAGCACGTCGTAGGCGAACCAGTCCAACGGCCGGTCGGCGGTGACTTTGGGGTCGAGCTGGCGAAGCGTCCCCGCGGCGGCGTTCCGGGGGTTCGCGAACGGATCCCCGCCCCGTTCGATCCGCTCGCGATTGTACGCGTGAAAATCGGGCAAGGGAATGTAGACCTCGCCACGAACCGCGAGCACGGACGGCGGATCGCCAGCGAGCCGCAGTGGTACCGAGGGGATCGTCGCGACGTTCTCGGTCACGTCCTCCCCCGTTTTTCCGTCGCCCCGCGTGGCCGCCCGTTGATAGACCCCGTCTTCGTAGATCACTTCGACAGAGAGCCCGTCGAATTTCGGCTCACAGACGTAGGTAGGGTCTGAGACGGTTTTCCGAACCCGGTTGTCGAAGGCGCGGGCGGCGGGATCGTCGTCGCCGGCGTCGATCGACAGCATGGGGACGACGTGCTCGACAGTTCCGAGTTCATCGAGTGGCTCCCCGCCCACGCGGCGGGTTGGACTGTCCTCGGATTGGAGGTCGAAGGCGGCTTCCAGGGTCTGGAGCCGCGAGAAGAGTGCATCGTAGGCCCGGTCCGCGATCACGGGATCGGCCTCGACGTAATACCGGTAATCGTGGTAGCGAACGGCCTCGCGGAGCGCTTCGGCCTGTGCTTTGGCCGCCACCTCGTCGAGGTCCTCGACCGGCCGAAAGTCGAGGTCCGGGTCGGTGATATAGGGGTTCTCGGCCGGGGGATCCCTGACTGACATACCCGGACGTTTGGTGCCCTCGGTGTTTTACCTTCGGACCGACTTGCGTGCCGGGTTTTGGCTGCCCGTGATAGCAACACTTACAAACACCAGTACACATAGCAGTAATATAGTCGAACCCGATTATGCACGTCAAACATGACAGGTGAGCAGTCCCAGTCGAATCCGGGCGGTCCGCTGGCCCCGCCGACCAAGCAGGTGTCGGTGGGTCACTTCGAGTTCGAACGCGGCGGGAGCGTCGACCTCGACGTGGCGTATGAAACCTACGGCGACCCGTCGAATCCGGCCGTTCTCGTCACCCACGCGCTCACGGGGAGCCAGTACGTGACCGGTTCCGGGCCGGAGGGGATCGACGGCCAGGCGGCTGGCTGGTGGAGCGACGTGGTCGGTCCGGGCCGGGCCGTCGACACCGAGGAGTTTTTCGTGATCGTCGCGAACGTCCCGGGCTCGTGTTACGGAACGACCGGGCCGACGACCATCGCGCCGGACGGGGAGCCCTATGGCCCCGATTTCCCGCCGGTGACGATCACCGACTGGGTGCGGGCCCAGGCCCGGCTGCTCGATGCCCTCGACGTCGAGACACTCTATGCGGTCGTGGGGGGCAGTGTCGGCGGGATGAACGCCGTCGAATGGGCCCGGACCTATCCCGACCGGGTCGAACGGATCGCGGCGATCGCGACCGCCCCTCGTGTCGACACCCAGAACCTCGCGCTGGATTCGGTCGCCAGGCGGGCGATCACGCAGGATCCGAACTACCAGGCCGGGAACTACTACGGTGGGCCGGGGCCCGAGGAGGGGCTCGGATTGGCCCGGCGTATCGGGCACGTCCAGTACCTCTCGAAGGCGTCGATGGCGAACCGCTTTGGCCGGCGGGCAGCCGACCGCATGCTCGCGGGCTTCGACGATCCGACCGCCGAGGCCTTTCCCTATCGAGACGTCTCCTCGTATCTCGATTACAACGCGACGACGTTCACCGACCGCTTTGACGCCAACAGCTACCTCTATCTCCTCCGGGCGATGGACGAGTACGATCTGGCCCGCGGCCACGGGACGGCCGCGGAGGCCCTGGCGGATTTCGACGGCTCGGTGTTCGTGCTGAGCTACACCGGCGACTGGCAGTTCACCGTCGAACAGGGGCGAGAACTCGCCGACGCCTTTGGGGATGCCGGGGCCGACGTCACCTTCGAACGGGTCGTGGATGACTACGGGCACGACGCCTTCCTGGCTCGCCCGGAGACGGTGATCGAACCGCTCACAGATTTTTTGCTGGGTGACCGGGCCGAAACCGAGCCGCGAGAAATTCGAGCGTCGACGTAATCGACGCCGACATCCGTCACCCTATTCGCCAGCCACGTCGAGCACTGCCCCAACGTCGTTTGGCACCGTCTGTGGATCACTCCCCGCGGCCGCCGCGGCGTCCGGATCCTTGAGCAAGTGACCGGTCGTGAGACAGACGATCTGTTCGTCCGCGTCGATTTCGCCCGTTTCACGCAGCTTCCGGAGGCCGGCGACCGAGGCGGCACTCGCAGGTTCCACGCCGATCCCGTCCCCAGCGAGATCCCGCTGGGCGGCCGTGATCTCCTCATCTGCGACGGCGACGGCCGTCCCACCGGTCTGGCGGATCGCCGGAATCGCCTTCGGCGCGTTGACGGGCTCACCGATACGAATCGCGGTGGCCCGGGTTTCGACGTCGTCCCAGCGCGTGACTTCGTCGGCCCCGGTTTCGATTGCCTCGACCATCGGGGCGGCCCCCTCAGCCTGCACGCCAGTCAGGGTCGGCACCTCGTCCTCGTCGATCGCCCCGGCTTCGACGAGTTCGCGGAAGGCCTTGTGGAGGGCGGCCGTGTTGCCCGCGTTCCCCACGGGGAGGACGATCCGGTCGGGGAGGTCGCCGGTCTGGGCGCGGAACTGCTCGATCATCTCGAGGCCGATGGTCTTCTGGCCCTCGAGCCGGAAGGGGTTGAGCGAGTTGAGAAGGTACACCTCCCCCCGCTCGGCCAGTTCCGAGACGATGTCCAGACAGTCGTCGAAGTTCCCCTCGACTTCGAGCATCGTCGCGCCGTGCAGGCTGGCCTGGGCGAGTTTGCCCGCCGCGACCTTGCCTTCCGGAAGCAGAACGAGAGTTTCCTTGTCCGCTCGCGCCCCGTAGGCGGACAGGGCCGCGCTGGTGTTGCCGGTGCTCGCACAGGCGAGGCGGCCCACCCCGATCCGTTCGGCGACCCGAACCCCGACGGTCATGCCCCGATCCTTGAAACTCCCGGTGGGGTTCATCCCCTCGTGTTTGATCCGGAGGTCCGCGACCCCGGTTTCGGCTTCGATCGTCGGGGCCTCGTAAAGCGGTGTGTTGCCCTCGTCGATGCTGACGCCGTCGTCCACGGGGAGGGCCGCGTCGTAGCGCCAGACGCCGCTTCCCTCGAAGGCGTCGAAATCGTGGTACTGCTCGTAGCGGACTTCGAGCAGCGAGCCACAGTTCGGACAGTCGTAGGTCGGTTCCTCGAAGGGAGCGACGGTCTCGCCACACTCGATACACGCGAGCCAGACGCCGTCCTCGGCGACGTCCGGAACGGGCCCTGCCAGGGAGAGATCAGCCATGGTAAAACGTCAATGGGCCCCGCTACAAATACCACCCGAACGCCACAAACGCCGGTCAGATCGAGGTCGTCGCGGCCCCGTTTTCCGCGGCGGCCGCCGTTTCCTCGAGCCAGTCCACGACCTCGCTGACGACGTCCACGTCGACGACGTCCGCGAGGGCCTTGTATTCGACCGTGTGGTTGATCTCGTGAATCGTGTAGCCGTCCTCGGTCTCCATGAGGTCGACGCCGAGGAGTCCCCCGCCAACCGCGTCACTGGCCCGTTTGACGAGATCGGCGATCTCATCGGTGATTTCGAGTTCCGCCGTGTTCGCGCCCCGGTGGGCGTTGGTGATCCAGTGGTCGGCCGAGCGGATCATGCCCGCGACTGGTTTCCCGTCGAGGGACAGCACGCGCAGGTCCCGGCCCGGTTTCTCGACGAACTCCTGGATGTAGAAGATCTTGTGCTCGTAGTGGCCCAGGGTCTCCTTGTGTTCGAGGATCGCCTCGGCGGCGTGATCGTCCTCGATGCGGGCCATGAGTCGGCCCCACGAACCGACGACCGGTTTGAGCACGACCGGATAGCCGAAGTCCTTGATCGCCTCCAGCGCGGCCTCGCGGGTGAACGCGACCCGGGTGTCGGGGGTGGGGATGCCGGCCTCCTCGAGGGCGAGACTGGTTTTGACCTTGTCCGAACAGGTGCCGGCCACGTCCGGCGGGTTCACGATCGGCACGCCGTAGGAGTGGAAAAACTCCGTGACGTACATCGAGCGGCTGGTCGCCACACACCGGTCGACGACGATGTCGAGATCGGCGGCGTCGACACTCGATCCCGAGAGCCCGAACTGCTGGTCCCGCACGTCGATTTTCGTGACGTCGTGGCCCCGGTCCCGGAGCTCCTCGAGGAGGAGCTTCTCGTCGGTGCGGATCCGCGAGTAGAGGAGGCCGACGTTCACAGCTACTCCCCCCAGTCCTCGTCGAGCTCGGGGGCCAGATCGAGGACCGGTGGGTTCTCCTCGATTACCTCGAGTTCCGTTCCGCAGGTCGAGCAGTCGACGATCTCTCCGACTTCGATCGAATCGTGCAGCGCCACGTCGGCGCCACATTCTGGACACGTCGTCATAGCAGGCTGATGTTCGCGATACCGTCCCTTAAACGTTCCGAACTTATCAGCAAACAAATACGATACGCACCGGCCGCTATCCGTGTTTCAACCCGTTACAGTCCGGAATCTCCCATTCCGGAATTTGTCTGTCAATCTGATAGTATAGCGCCTCGGGGTCGTCGTGCTCGTTTCATGTGTACTCGGTCACGGCTGTCTTTCGGGCTCGTTCGGCGGCGTCGATTGCGGCCTCGCGCTTTTCGAGGGTGCGGCGATCACGTTCGACGGCCCGCCTGGCCTCGTCGAGGGCCGCCTCGACTTGGTCAGGTGCGGGGCCGCCTCGGGAATCCCGAGCCGCGATACTCGCCCGGGGATCGAGAAGCGGTTCCAGGGCCTCCGGGTCGACGAAATCGTCGAGGGCGTCACCGGTCACCGCCTCCGTCGCCTCCGCGAGCGCGTCGATCGTGACGGTCGGGTCGGGGGCGCCGTCGGCGAGTTCGGCCGCGTCCTCGAGGGCTTCGGCGGTGGTCGCGACGATTTCGTGGGCGGTGCGGAACGGGAGCCCGCTCCTGGCCAGCTTGTCGGCGATGCCCGTCGCGGTCGAAAAGCCCTCGCCAGCAGCCCGTTCGAGCGTCGCTTCGTTCCACGACAGCGTTCCGACAGCGCCCGAAACCACTCGCGTGGCTTCTGTCACGTCCGTGAGGGGCTCCCAGACGTGTGGGGTGGCCCGCTGGAGGTCGCGATTGTAGGCCCGGGGGAGTCCCGAGATCGTCGTCAGCAGCCCCTGTATGGCCCCTGCAGCGTCACCCGCGGTCGCCCGAACCAGCTCGAGGCTGTCGGGGTTTTTCTTCTGAGGCATGATCGAGGACGTCGAGGCATAGGCGTCGTCGAGGGTGACGTAGTCGCGGTTCGCGAAGAGGACGAGGTCCTCGGCGAGTCCCGACAGGCTCACGGAGAGGGCGCCGATCGCGCTCATCGCCTCGAGGAGGACGTCCCGGCCGGCGACGGCGTCCATACTGTTCTCGACGAGCCCGTCGAACCCGAGCAGGTCGGCCGTCCGCTCCCGGTCGACGGCAAACGGCGTTCCGGCGAGGGCTGCGGCCCCGAGCGGTGACCGGTTGATCCGGTCGTAGGCATCGAGCAACCGCTCGGTGTCCCGCGCTGTTGCGCCCACGTAGGAGAGGAGATAATGGGCAACCGTCGTCGGCTGGGCCGGTTGCAGGTGGGTATACCCCGGCATGACGGTTTCCACGTGGTCTGTGGCCACTTCGAGTAACGTTTCGCGGAACGCGATTGTGGCTTCGAGGGTGGCAAGCAGGTCCGCGCGGAGTTGGTACCGGAGACAGGCCGCGACCTCGTCGTTGCGCGAGCGACCCGTGTGCATCCGGCCGCCTTCCGGCCCGACGACGTCGATGACGGCCGTTTCGATGGCCTCGTGGACGTCCTCGCCGTCCGGAAGGTCGTCGTGACCGGCCGCCTCCACCTCCGCAAGCGCTGCGAGGATCGAACCGGCCGTTTCATTGTCGATGATTCCCTGTTCAGCGAGCATCACCACGTGGGCGCGGTCGACGGCCAGGTCCGCCTCGAAGATGTGAGCGTCTGCGGCCATCGAGGACAGGAAGTCCCGCGCCGGGCCACCACTAAAGCGATCGCGGCGGACGACGGTTTCCGCTTCCCCGTCGCTGCCACCGTCCCCTGTCTCGGGTGTGTCTTCGGCCGTCGGTTCCGATGGGTCCTCTGTCATTGGTGGCAGTTAGTCCTCGGTCGAGAGGTCCTCGGCCGCGAATGCCCCGACGTCCGTCGAGGCCTGAATCGAGGCGGCCAGGCGGTCCTGGAAGCCGTGGTACTTTGCGACGCCGGTGGCGTCCCCCTGTTCGATGTCGTCCATGACGGCCTCGGTGTTGAACGAGGCTGCTGCCTCGGAGTAGACCCCCTGGTCGCTCTCGCGGGCGACCGGGCGTGCCTGGCCTCCCTCGAACTTGATCGTGACCGTCCCGGTGACGGCCGTCTGGGTGTCGTCGATGAACGCATCGAGACTGTCGACGAGCGGGGAGGCGAGCAGGCCCTGATAGGCCTTTTTCGCCCACATGTCGTCGATCTGTTCCTTGAACGACAGCGTCTCGGCCGTGAGGACGTAGGATTCGAGAGCCTGGTGAGCGGCAAGGAGCGTCGTCGCGGCCGGGTGTTCGTAGTTCTCGCGGACTTTTAGGCCGAGAATACGGTCTTCCATCATGTCAGTTCGACCGACGCCGTGGGCCCCGGCGACCTCGTTGAGCGTCGTCACGAGTTCGACCGGTTCCATCGCCTCGCCGTCGAGGGAGATCGGCACGCCCGCTTCGAACTCGATCTCGACGAGTTCCGCGTCGCCGGTCGGCTCCTCGGTCCACTCGTAGATGTCCTCGGGGGGCACGTAGCCCGGATCCTCCAGCTTTCCGCCTTCGATCGAGCGGCTCCAGAGGTTCGAGTCGATCGACCAGGTGCCGTCGTTCCCGCTGTCGACGGGCAGGCCCTTCTCCTCGGCGTACTCGATCTCCCATTCGCGGGTCAGATTGAGCTCCCGGACCGGCGCGATGACCTCCATGTCGGACTGGCGCCAAACAGCCTCGAACCGGAGCTGGTCGTTGCCTTTCCCCGTGCAGCCGTGGGCCAGGCCGTCCGCGCCGACGTCCTCGGCGACCGCCTGGATCGTGGCGGCGATGACGGGCCGGGCGAGGGCGGTGCCGAGTGGATAGCCTTCGTAGGTAGCGTTTGCTTTGACGGCGTCCATGAGCAGGTCGGCGAAGGCGTCGGTGGCGTCGACGACGTAATGGTCGACGTCAAGGGCCTCGGCGGTCTCCTCGGCCTCCGCGAACTCGCTTGCCGGCTGGCCGACGTCGACGGTGACGCCGATGACTTCGTCGTAGCCGTATTCCTCTTTCAGTAGCGGTACCGTGACGGTCGTATCGAGCCCGCCCGAGAAGGCGAGCGCAACGGTGTCCTGTGACATTGGTGGGTGGTCGGTCGGTAGTTCGACACGCTCCGGGCGTGACGTTCGAAACGAAACGATGGTGGAGTTGGAACTGGGGTCAGAGAGACCCCCCTCGTCGTCGCGAGGAGCGGAAAAGAGCCCCCTGGCTCACGGCCTGCGTGGGCTGCCATGAGCGGCGTGGGAACATCGTATGCCTTGCTATTGAGTCGGGGTATATGAATCCTTCTTTCCACCGGAGACCGGTCATGCTGCCAGCGGGTTTTTGAGGCCGCTCGGCGTACGGCCTTCCAATGAGTTCCAACGGGCTCGACACCGCGACGGTGCTCAAAATCCTCCTCGGGCTGGTCGCCGCCGTCATCGCCTTCGTCGTCCTCGGATCGCTGCTTCGATTCCTGGGTCGGTTGATCTGGCTCGGCGTGGGGCTTCTCGTCCTCGCGGTCCTGACGTTGCTGGCCATCCGACTGGTCCGGGACCTCCTGTAACCTGCGGTGCAGGCCGTTTTTATTCCGGCGACCCGTGTTTGGCCCGTGTACAGCGTGAACGTCCCGGTGCCCCCGGCAGTCAGGCGCCTGGCCAGCGAGCTCCGCCCGGCGCTGCGTGGGTTCGACCGGGTCCGCCCGGCTCGGACCCGCACGCTCGTTCTCAAACGCCTGCCGGCGACGGACCGACGGACGTACCTCCAGGCCGCCCGAGACGCGAAAGCGGCGCTTGCAGGCACCCCGCCGTTCGACATCAGGGTGACTGGCGTGGACGTCTTCTGGGATCCCCCACGCGGGCCCGCGCCCGTGGCGTATCTGTCGGTCGAGGGCCAGGAACTCCAGGCCATTCACGAGCGCCTCCTCGAGGTGTTCGATCCGGTCGAAGGGTTGGAAGGGGCCGACTACGTGCCCCACGTGACCTTGGCTCGGGGTGGATCAGCCGAGGCCGTGGACCCACTCGAAGGGCGGGAGATCGATCCGGTCCAGGTGACCGTCGACACGCTGGAACTGTACGACAGCGACCACGCCGAACGGATCGAATCGATTTCGCTCCCGGCCTGATCAGGGCGCGGGCGAGTCGCCGTCCCAGGCGTCGTGGTCGCGGAAGAAGTTCAACGTCGCGTACTTCAGCTTGGACGGTTCGACGTCGACCAGTTCCCGCCGCTCTTCCGGTGGGAAGTCCGTGTTGACCGAATAGTCGCTCATTCGCGTCCGGGAGGCCATCGTGTAGCGCCGATCGATCAACGCCCGCACCCCGATGTCCTCGGGGGAGCGGATCACCCGGCCGATCGCCTGCCGGGTCTTTCGCACCGTCGGGATCTCGACGGCATACCGCCAGCCGGCGTTTTCCTCGCGGTCCCCGAATACCTCGTCGTAGGCCGCCTGGATCGCTTCCGAGCGCTCGTCGAGACGGGGATAGGGGACCCCGACGACCGCGACGGCCCGGGCATCGTCCCCGTCGAAGCTGACACCTTCGGCCAGGGTGCCCCAGAGGGAGGTGAACATGGCGCCGTCCGTGGCCGCGACAAAGGCCTGGCGCCGGTCCTCGACCGCGACACCGGGTTCATCGAGGAACGTCGTCGCGTCGACGTCGCCGTCGAGGCGGTCGTAATACCGCTGTGCCTCGGCGTAACTGGGGAAGAAAAAGAGGGCGTTCCCGGGCGTAAACCGAATGACGTCCCGCAGGGTGTTCGAGACCACCTCCTGGATGCCCGGATCCTCGCGTCTGCTGGCGAAAAGCGGTGGCACGTTGACCGCGAACGTCCGGCGGTGTTCCTCGGGGAAGGTCAACCCGTAGGCCAACTCCTCGGGGTCCTCGAGGCCGAGCACCTCGGAAAGCACGTCGAAGGGTCGCAGGGTGGCACTCATCAGGACCGCAGCGTGGACTTCCTCGAAGAGATCCGCGGTGACTTCCCGGGGGATGCAATTGAAAAGCTCCGCGCGCCCGTACACCTCGCCGGTCGAATCGTCCCGGCGAACGCCGAGCGTGGGGTATTGGCCGGTCTCCTGCCCTTTCTCCAGATACCGCTCGATGAAATCGGCCGCGTGGAGGGTCTGGGACTCCCGACGGGTTTCGGCGTCGCCCTCGCGGTAGGCCGTTTCGTACTCCTCGTCGAGGACGATTCCCAGCTTGATCGCGTCACCGAGGTCCGTGTCGATGCTGGGCCCCTCGTATCGGTTCAGGAAGGCGCGTGTGAGGTCGTCGCGGCCGGTTTCGTTGTCGATCGGGACGTCCGACCAGTTCGGTCCCACGGCTTCCCGCTCGCCGAACTCGAAGGAGCCTTCGTAGGTCTCGACGAGCGCCTCCCGGAACGGTTCGAAGACACGCATGGCTCCCTCGGCCCGGGTGTCTTCGACCTCGCTTGCTTCGTTTTCGGCGCCCTCGAGCGTGTTCTCGGTGAGCGTGCGGGTCGCGTGATCCCGCGCGGCGTCTTCTACGTTGTGGGCTTCGTCGAAGACCGCGATAACGTCCTCGGGGTCCCGATCGAGCCACCGGAAAAACTGCGTGCGAATCGTTGGATCCAGCAGGTGATGGTAGTTTGCGACGACGAGCTCCACGCCGTCAAGCCCCTCCTTCAACCGTTCGTAGCCACAGGATCCCCGGCTCTCGGCGTAGCTGTAGACCTCCTCGGGGGTCCGGACGTCGTCGAAAAGCCACGCGAAAAAGTCCTCGCCCGGGCGGGTGAGATTCTCCCGATAGTGTTCACAGGTATGTGAGCCTTCGAGCTCGTCGATCTCGGCCTCGATCGCCTCGATCTCCTCGAGGATCGACTGGCGCTTCTCGGTTGCCTCCGTCGAGCCGGCCTGGGCGTCTTCAAGCAGGCGCCGCTCCTTGTCGCGTAACTCGGCCAGTTCCGTTTCGAGGTCGACGACATCCCGTGTGGTATCCCGGAGGACCTGGCACTCCTCGTAGCCCACGTCGATGTGGCACATCGAGGCTTTGCCTTTGAACACCGCGGCCCGGATCGGGGTCTTCGCATTGATCTCCCGGGCTTCCGCGATGAACTGGCGCATCTGCTGGTGGACGCTCGTCGTGATCACGACGGTTTTGTCATGTTCGCGGGCGTAGGCGAGTGACGGCGCGAGCGCCGCGAGGGTCTTGCCCGTCCCGGGAGCTCCCTCGAAGGCGACGTCACGACCCACCTCCAGGGCGGCCGCGATGGCGTCCATCGCCTCGCCCTGATGCTCGTAGGGCGACGCCTTCGGGAAGAACTGATCGTAGTCGGCTGCCACGTGTGCAGGTCAGATTCCACGCGGCCATAAACCCACGCCTGTACACCGTGGCCCAAACGTTGAGGCCGATTGGGGTCGAAGCGATGGCATGATCGTCGTCCTCTCGGACACCCACCAACGCGAGCGGCCAGCCCTCGATCCTGCACTCGACGAGGCTGTCCGCCAGGCCGACCGGGTGATTCACGCCGGTGATTTCACGACCGAGGCGGTGGTTGATGGCTTTCAGTCCCGAGCCGACCTGTTGCAGGCCGTCTCGGGGAACCGGGACTCGCCCGCGGTCAGCGACCGCCTCCCGTCGGCCCGAACCCTCTCGATCGGTGACTTCACGGTCGCGTTGACCCATCGCCAAGCCGGCGGCCAGACGGGCCTGCGGTACTTCGGCGAGGAGCGAGCCGCCGATCTGGTGATTTCGGGGCATACGCATCGGCCCCACGCCGTCACGGACCACCGGCCGGCGCTTTTGAATCCTGGCAGCCATGCCGATCCACGGGAGGGGGAGCCAACCTACGCGACCCTCGAAATCGTGGACGAGGGGCTCGAGGGAGCGATCTACACCACTGCAGGCAGGAACGGGGAGGCGTTTCGAGTGGAGGGCCGAGGGTGAACGGAAACCACGGCACGGGGGTGGGTTGGGGGTGAACCCGGCAGTGGGGTGGGGGAAGAGCGGGTTCGTCCCCGTGTCGATCTATGGGTGGGGATATAATGGATCCGCTGAAGGCTCAAACGATGATTTGATCGCCGCCGACGGATGAGAATCTGATTGCCTTCAGACGAACGCGGCATCGCTCGCCCTGCGGGAAATGAACAGTTGGTCGCCCTGCGACGAAACGGCTATGGGCTCCCCGACCCACCTCCCGATATGGTCGAGACAGGTCCCGTCTTCTATTTCATCCTGGCGGCGCTGTTGCTCTTTTTCTTCTTCATCTACCTCATGATCCGGCGGACGCTCTTGGGGTTCAAGGAGGGCGTCAAATCGGGACGTGACCGGTAAGAACCGGGACG
>CAZVCA010000034.1:0-3945 GCA_964626045.1 uncultured Halobacteriales archaeon
GCAGGTAATCCATTTAAGGGGCCGGAATCAACTAACCCGTACTCAACCATAGATGTACAAGCGAGTCAGACTCAAAGATACGGTCGAGGTACCCCCGGAGGCGCTCGACGACGTCACACCGGATCTCATCAAGCAACTCTTACAGGACAAACTGGAAGGCCGCATGGACGAGGACGTCGGCTCCATCGTCACGGTGACGACCGTCCACGACATCGGCGATGGCGCGGTCGTCCCGAACCGGCCAGGGGTCTACTACGAAGCGGATTTCGACGCCCTGACCTTCGACCCGTCGATGCAGGAAGTCGTCGACGGCGAAATCGTCGAGGTCGTCTCCTTCGGCGCCTTCGTCGGGATCGGACCCGTCGACGGGCTCCTGCACGTCTCCCAGATCTCGGACGAGTACCTGGCCTTCGACGAGGAGGGCCAGATGCTTGCCTCCCGGGAGTCGAACAACACGCTCGGCGTCGGTGACGCCGTGCGGGGCCGGATCGTCACGAAATCGATCGACGAGCGCAACCCACGGGAATCGAAGATCGGGCTGACGGCAAAACAGCCCGGCCTGGGCAAGCACGGCTGGCTGCGCGAAAAGCGACAGGAAGCGGCGGCCGCAGCGGAGGGCGAATAATGGCCGCCAACCGCCTGTCCTGTCGGGAGTGTCACCACATCGTCGAGGCCGACCAGAACGCCTGCCCCTATTGTGGCTCCTCGAGTCTCACCGAAGACTGGGCCGGCTACGTCGTGATCACCCACCCCGAGCAGAGCGAGATCGCCGAGAAGATGGAAGTCACCGAGGGCGGCGAGTACGCGTTGAAAGTCCGGTAACCGTGCCGACCGTCGTGGCCCGGCTGCCGACCGCCGAACGGGCGGCGTTCAAAGAGCCACTTGGCGAGGTCTATACCAGTACGGAGCGGCTGCTCTCGGACGTTGATGGCCCCCTCGTCGCCGTCGGGGACGTCGTCCTCGCCCATTTGGGCCGTGCTGGGGTGACGCCGACAGTGGCGGTGATCGACGGCCGGACCGAACGCGGGGCCGTCGACGACTGGGTCCGCGAGGCCCGCCCGGCGGCTGCAACCGAGCGGACAGTGGAGAACCCGCCGGGGACGATCACCGCCGAATTGGTCGCGGGGATCGAATCCGGCCTCCAATCGGCTGCAACGGTCCGAATCGTCGTGTCCGGGGAGGAGGACCTCGCCGTGTTGCCGGCGCTGTTACTCGCCCCGCGTGGGGCGACGATCGTCTACGGGCAGCCAGGTGAGGGGATGGTGGCTGTCCCCGTCGACGAGGGGATTCGGGAGACTGCCAGGGAGTTACTCGCCCGAACGGACCGAGATCGGGAGTTTTGGGAGTCGATCGGGTAAAATCGGGGCGTCCTTCGAAATCCTTTTACAGATTTCGGGCTGAGAGGGACATAACTGATCATGGACATCGACATACTCGACGAGGAGGAAAACTCCCTGCTCCACCGGACTGACGTGACCTTCGAGGTCGTTCACGACGACGCATCGCCCTCCCGACTCTCCGTGCGGGACAGTCTCGCCGCGAAACTCGACCAGGACGCCGATCAGGTCGTCGTCCACGAACTGGACACCAAGTTCGGCATGCGCAAGACCATCGGCTACGCCAAGGTCTACGACACCGCCGAGGACGCCGCCGAGATCGAGGAAGCGTACATGCTCGACCGAAACAAGATCGGCGAAGAGCACGAGGAGGTGGCCGAGTGATGGCCCGCGGCGACTACTACGAGGACGGCGAATTGGTCAAGGACAGCTGTCCCCGCTGTGAGGATGCCTTCCTCGCCGACCACGGCGACCGCAAGCACTGCGGTCGGTGTGGCTACACCGAGTGGCAGTGACGAGGGTCCTCGGCATCGAAGGGACGGCCTGGGCCGCCAGCGCAGCCGTCTACGAGGGATCGACCGACGACATCCGCATCGAGACAGCGGCGTATCAACCCGAGAGCGGCGGCATTCACCCGCGCGAGGCCGCCGAACACATGCGGACGGCGATCCCGGAGGTCATCGACCGGGCGCTCGACACGGCCGACGGCCCGATCGACGCCGTCGCCTTCTCGCGGGGGCCGGGGCTGGGCCCGTGTCTCCGCATCGTCGGCACGGCCGCCCGGACTCTCGCCGGCCACCTCGACGTGCCGCTGGTGGGCGTGAACCACATGATCGCCCACCTCGAGATCGGGCGACAGCGGTCGGGCTTCGAGGCGCCGATCTGTCTCAACGCCAGCGGCGCCAACGCCCACGTGCTGGGCTTCAAGAACGGCCGCTATCGAGTGCTGGGCGAAACGATGGACACCGGCGTGGGCAACGCTATCGACAAGTTCACCCGGCACGTGGGCTGGTCCCACCCTGGCGGGCCGAAAGTCGAGCGGGCCGCGCAAGACGGGGACTACGTCGAGCTACCCTACGTCGTCAAGGGGATGGACTTCTCCTTCTCGGGCATCATGAGCGCGGCCAAAGAGCGCGTCGACGAGGGCGTGCCCGTCGAGGACGTGAGCTATGCCCTCCAGGAGAACATCTTCGGGATGCTCACCGAAGTCGCCGAGCGCGCGCTCTCGGTGACCGGGCGGGATGAACTCGTTCTGGGCGGGGGCGTCGGCCAGAACGCCAGACTACGGGCGATGCTCGAGGAGATGGCCCACGATCGGGGCGCGGACTTCTATGCCCCCGAACCGCGGCTGCTTCGTGACAACGCTGGGATGATCGCGGCCCTGGGCGCGACCATGTACGAAGCGGGGGCGACGATCCCGATCGCCGAGTCGAGCATCGACCCAGATTTCCGTCCCGATCAGGTGCCGATACCCTGGCGGGAGGGGGAGCCCGAGCCGTCGGGCTCAGACTCGGCCGCGTTTGCCGGCGCCGAGGCGGTCGTCGAGTTCGACGGCGACGTCGTCCACAAACGCCGGCTTCCGAAGGCCTATCGGCATCCGCAACTCGACGAGCGGCTCCGGCGGGAGCGAACCGTCCAGGAGGCGCGCCTGACCAACGAAGCCAGACAGGTGGGCGTGCCGACCCCGATCATCCGGGACGTCGACCTGGCCGAGGCGACGATCGAGTTCGAACGCGTCGGCGAGTGGGATCTCCGAGACGTGCTGACGCCTGCCCGGGTGGCGGAAGTCGGCAGCCATCTGGCGACCATCCACGACGCGGGCTTTGTCCACGGCGACCCGACCGTCCGAAACGTCCGCGTGCGCGAGATCGAGTCGGGCCCGGAGACGGTGCTCATCGACTTCGGCCTGGGCTACGCGACTGACGACGTCGAGGACCACGCGATGGACCTCCACGTCTTCGAGCAGTCCCTCGCCGGAACAGCCTCGAACCCCGAGGAACTGGCAGCCGCTGCGGAGGAGCAATATACAGCAGTGGGCGAGCGGGCCGTAATCGACCGGTTGCGAGAGATCGAGGGGCGCGGTCGCTACCAGTAGCTGGCAGACTCCGGATGCCCCAGGGGGCGAACAGGGGAGGCGTACCAGGCCGGGATCTCCCGCGCACTGCGGGGCACACAGTGATGACCGCGGAGCGGTCCGACTGCCGGCCTGGCGACTGGTTACATGCGCCGAATTCGCCCGGTCGTCGCTGATAAACCTCGGGACGGACAGCAGGTGTCGGTCGAACGAGTCGGCGAGGCCACAACGGTTTAGACGCCTGCACACCTACGTTCGGATATGAGCCAAGACGCGTCCGGATCGATCTTTGGAATCCCGTACAACTTCGAGCGGCCGAGTGTCAAGCGATTACTGTCCTCGTACTGGCAGCCGGGCAAGGGAATGATTGTCGAGACGCCCTTCGGGGTCGGCTACTCGCTCAACCTCGCGAACTGGCGCTCCTGGCTGGTGTTGGGGCTGGCAGGGGCCCTCATCTACCAGGAGCGATCGGAGGGGGAGGAGACCGAACGCGAGGAACCCGTCGACGTCGTCATCGAGGAGTAGCGGACGAAA
>CAZVCA010000034.1:4045-17587 GCA_964626045.1 uncultured Halobacteriales archaeon
AAGCGGGCGAAAGCGCAATCCCTTTTTCGCCAGTCGGTGAGGAATTGGTATGCTCCGGTTCGTGACGACGAACGCCGAGAAGGCCGCCGAGGCCGAAGCCCACCTCGGGTCGACCGAGGTCACCCAGGTGGACTACGACTACGAGGAGATCCAATCGCCAGACCTTGGCGACATCGCCGCGCGCGGGGCCGAAGAGGCCTACGAGGCCCTGGACGGCGACGCCCCAATCATCGTCGACGACACCGGTTTTTACATCCACGCCCTCGACGGGTTTCCCGGTCCCTACGCCGCGTACGTGGATGATACCATCGGCATCGAGCGAGTGTGGGAACTCGCCAGCGACCTGGCGGACAAAAGCGCCTCGTTCCGTTCGGCCATCGGATACGCCGACGCGGAGCAGGTGCGGACCTTCGAAGGGCGGGTCGACGGAACCCTCGTCCCGCCGCGAGGAGAGGGCGGGTTCGGCTACGATCCGATATTCGAGTACGAGGGCGAGACGTTCGCCGAACTCTCGATGGCCGAGAAAAACGAGATCTCACACCGCGCACGCGCGCTGACCGAACTGGCGGACTGGCTCGAGACGGAGCCCTGAGCCGCCGGTATCACCGCTCCCTTATCCCCAATGATCAGGCGACGTTTTTCACGAGTTCCAGGAGTTCGTCCCGGTAGGCGTCCGGTTGCAACCCCAGATCGACGTCGACGGTCACCGAGATCGCGTCGCTCAGGTCGGTCTCGGTGACCCGGGCGAAGTTCTCGGCGGGATATGCCCCACCGGCCACGAGGTAGTTCCCGTCTGCCGACCAGACGGCCAGTACGGCATCGACCGCGAGTTCGGTGCCCGCAAGCGTGATCGTGGTGTCCTCCCGAACGGGAAACTCGATGTCCTGGACCGGATAGACTCCCGACAGTTCGGTCAGGTCAGCCGTGGCCCCGCCGGCCACCTCGAGCGAGCCGGTGTCTCCCTGCTCGATATCCGTGATGCCGGCCGTCTCCATCCGACGCCTGAGTTCGGCGACGGCGTTATCGCGGATCCGGGTTTTGACCTCGCTCCGAACGGGGCCGAGTTCGTCGACGGCTGGTGCCATGTCCACCCGGGTTGCCGAGAACAGTGAGAGGTCCGTATCCAGGGTTCCAAGCGTGTCGGTCCTGACCTGTTCACGGAGCGCAGCATCCGCATACGTGACTGATGACGCGACGGCCTCCACGCTCACGAAGCCGTACTCCTCCTCGAAGACGGTCTCGTTCGTGGTTTCCTCGCGAAGCTCCCAGCCACCGTCGGTCAGTTTCTCCGTCGGGACCTCGGGCAACGCCACCGCTCCGACAGCAGTTTGACAGCCGGCAAGTGAGCCGATCGCTCCAGCCCCCAGCGCCGCGATGAACGAGCGTCGATTCATACCTATCCACTCGGATCAGAGCGGTTTAACCAACCCGACGCTTGCCTCGGATTAGCCCGATTTAAGCCGCATCAACCCGGATAAGAGGTCCAGGACTCGCCTGCAGAGTCAAGCGTGGAATCCATGCCGGCGATGTGAGTTTGCCATGGCTCAACCCCAGTGTTTATGGGGACCCACCGAATATCGTTATATCGTATATGAAACAACGGTCCACGAACCGCGGACGGACACGGCGGCAGGTGCTCATGGGCATCGGTGCGGCAGGGATCGCGGGCCTGGCCGGCTGTGCGGGGAACGAAAACGACGAGTCAGGTACCACCACGACCGCAGGGAACCAGGCGACCACGACGGAGGATGAGTCGGCGACGACCGAGGACCAGCTCGCCGACGAGATGACGATCTTCCACGCGGGCAGTCTGTCCCCGCCTTTCGGCGCCGCCGAACCGGACTTCGAGGACGAATACGGGGTCGCCGTCAATCGCGAGGCGAAGGGCTCGGTTGCCTCGACCCAGAAGATCACCCAACAGGGTCGCTCGGCGGACGTGCTTGGGGTATCTGACTTCCGACTCATTCGTGACCGGATCGTGCCGGATTACGGTGACTGGTACAGCATCTTCACCACGAACGCGATGTCAATCCAGTACCGCGAAGACTCGAAGGGAGCCGAGGACATCACCAAAGACAACTGGTGGGAAGTGCTCAGCCGGGATGGGGTCACAATCGGTCACTCGGACCCCGCCGTGGACCCCGGCGGGTATCGTGCTGTCATGATGATGCAACTCGGGAAAACCGAATTCAACGGGGAGAAGCTCTACGGGGAGGACACCTACCAGAAACTCCGAGACAACTCGACGGTCCCGACCGGAACCGAAACGAACCTCTACGGCCAACTGGAAGCCGGCGGAAAACTCGACTACGCCATCTACTACCAGTCGATCAGCTCCCAGAAAGACCTGCCCTGGATCAGCCTCCAGCCGGAGGTCGACCTCTCGAAGGCCACGAGCGAGTACGCAAAGCATTACGCGAAGGCCGTCGTCGAAACGTCGAGTGGCGATTTCACCGGGGCACCGATCGCTTACGGCATGACGGTACCGAGTGTGGCAAACGCGCCCGGCCGTGGAGCCCAGTGGGTGGAGTTCTTCGGCTCCGACGCGGGCCGGACCGTCCTCGAGAACAAGGGCCTCCAGCCGGTCGATCCGATCGTCGTCCCGAAAAGCGGAAAAGACGCGGTCCCTGACCGGATTCTCGACGTCGCCGAGCCGAAGGAGAAACTCGGCCCGATGGAACTGTAAGGCGATTCGCACGCCCGTCTCGCCACCCGCGAAAGGAACCCAATCCACAATGGCAAGCCAGACGCTGACCAGTCTCGCCCAGCAGTTCAAAAGCGGCTCGCTACTCGCCGGCTTCCTCGCCGTTCAGATACTGGCCTTTGCCGCCGCATACCTCGCGGATCGGCCGACCGCATTCGCGGTTTTCGTCGTCTTCAGTACCTCAGCAGTCGCTTACGCCGTCGAAACGAGACGAGAGATCGGCCCCGCCGCCATACGGTTCGTGATCGTCCATGCGGTGGCCGGCGGCGGGGCGATCATCGCGGATACAGGCCTCCGAGCCGTACTGGCCTGGCTTTTTGGGATGTCCGGGATCCAGTTCCCCATCTGGTTTGTTGCCTACGCGCTGTTCGCCATCCTGGGCGGGGCCTTTGTCGTGCGGGACGGCGGCTTCCTCGTCGGCATGGCCACGACCGGGAGTCTGCTCGTGGGCGCACTCGGCATCCCGCTGCTTTTGTTCGTGGCGCGACAGCAGCCTGACCTCGTCATCGAGAAAGCCCTCGATCCGGGGGTCCATCGGGTCCTCTATCTGGGCGTGATGGGGCCGCTTGTCGCGGCCCTGCTCAGTCTCGCGTTCGGCGTTCCACTGGCCTACGTCTTGGCCGAAGGGTTTACCGGCCAACAACTGGTCGAGAGCATGGTCGACTTGCCACTCGTCGTTCCACATTCGGTGGCCGGGCTGCTCATCCTGTTTGGGTTCGGATCCGGCGGGCTCTTCCCCGGGCTGCCGGTCCTCGGATCGATGATCGGGATGATCCTCGCGATGACCTTCGTATCGGCGCCGTATGCGGTCAACACGACCAGAGAGGCGTTCGAAGCGATCGATACGCGCCTGGAATATGCCTCCCGTGTTCACGGTGCCGGACAGTTCCAGACGTTCCGTCGTGTCGTGGCACCGCTGGCCGTTCGGGGGATGATCACCGGCGGTATTCTCGCCTGGGCCCGGGCCGTCTCGGAGTTCGGCGCGGTCGCGGTTGTCGCCTACAGCGTGCAGTTCTTCTACCCCTTCGCGGGCGAGTCGGTCACCGCCCAGCACGCCCCGGTGTTCGTCTACAACACGTATCTCCAGGGCGGCCTCGAACAGAGTGGCGCCGTCGCGTTTTTGCTGCTGGCGGTTTCGGCGGTCATCTTCCTTCTCGTCCGGTACCTGACTGACGACAGCACCCCCATCGGAGGTGTCGTCTGATGGGTCTGGACGGGGACATCCACGCGAGGTTTACGGCCGAAGGGACGGATGGGTTCACCGTCGATGCGGCGATCAGTGTCGACACCGGGGAGAGCCTCGCGATCCTTGGACCGAGCGGGAGTGGCAAAACGTTGTTACTGGAAACCATCGCGGGGTTCCACGGGCACGACGGGTCGATCTCCCTCGATGGGACGCCGATCCACGACCGTCCCCCGGAGCACCGGAACTTCGGGTTCGTCTTCCAGGACTACGCCCTGTTCCCGCATATGACTGTGCGGGAGAACGTCGACTACGGGACCCGCTACCACGACGACGTCGGTGATGTCGATGACCTCCTTGGCGAACTGGGTGTCGAGGATCTGGCGACACGATACCCACCGACCCTGTCCGGGGGCGAGAAACAGCGGGTCGCGCTGGCCCGGGCCCGGGCGGTAAAACCACAGGTCATGTTGCTCGACGAACCGCTGGCCTCCCTCGATGTCCCGACCCGACAGTCCCTTCGTGAGGATCTCGCGGATGTCCTCGAGTCGGTGACTGCGGTATATGTCACGCACAACCGGACGACCGCTCGGGCCATCGCCGACCGCATCGCTGTCATGTTCGACGGCGAAATCGTCCAGACCGGCTCGCCGGAAACGGTTTTCGAGCGACCGGCAAGTCCGCGGGTGGCAACGTTCACCGGCGCGAACACTATCGATCTGGATCACGCCCCGTCGATCAGATCACACCTGGAGACAGCGGGCGCCGTCTCGATCCGACCGGAGGCGATCGAGGTTACCGAGCAAAACGGCGCGATGCGGGCGACTGTCGAGCGAGCGATCCAGGAAGACGGGGCCACCCGGCTCACACTCGCGATCGACGACATCACGCTCGAGGCCTTCGCGAAGCGCAACGCGACCGTCGGGGAGACGGTGTCAGTTTCGGTGCCGGCTGATCGGGTCCACCAGTTCTGAGGCCGAATCGTTTTCCTGGGTCGTCCCGTACTGTCGTTCATGGATCCGAGTTTCGAGGCGCAGTTGCGGGAGGGTGACGTGGTATTTACGGCCCGTGATGTCACCCTCCTCGAAGCCATCCGCGAGCAGGGATCGCTGAACAAGGCCGCAACCGAACTCGGGCGCTCGTACTCCCGGTGCCAAAAGCGTGTCAAGACCCTCGAAGCCGCCTTCGGAACCCTCGTCGAACGAACCCGGGGCGGTGCCGGCGGGGGCGGGAGCCGGGTGACAGAAGCCGGCGAAGCCCTCCTAAAGCGATTCGAACGATTGGAGACCGGCTACGCCGCAGTTGCGGAGGTAAGCGAGACCGTCCTCGAAGGCACAGTCACGGCCCGCAACGGCGAGATCGCCGAGATCGAGACGGCCGCCGGGCCGATGCGGGGGCTGGTCCCCCCGGCGATCGAAGCGGTCCAGGTCGGCATCCGTGCCGACGCAGTCACGCTTCACGCCCTGGATGATGCGCCGCCAGCGGGGGGAACGAGTGCCAGAAATCGCTTTTCGGGGGTCGTCGAAACCGTTACCGCCGGCGAAAACGTGGGCCAGGTCGGCGTCGACATCGGGGCCGAAACGCCACTGCAGGCACTCGTGACCGCCCGGAGCCGGGAACGACTCGGAATCGAGCCCGGCCGGGAGGTCGTCGCGACGTTCAAGGCCACGGCCACCAGATGTACGGCCTCGACCGCAGCGGGGGCAGGGAGGGCTGCAGACGGGAGCGGGGCGGCGGATCGGTGACCCGGACGGTATGACTATGCTTCTCTATATAGACCACATAGCAGACTCTTTAGTTTGGGGTCTCCTCCCAACTGATGATGGCACGTAACGACGGCCGAACTGGACTGACTCGACGTCGCCTCCTGACCGGGGCGGGGGCGACCGGTGTTGCGCTCCTCGCCGGCTGTACGAGTACCGACGAAACAAGTGACGGTGGCCTCTCCGGGGAAATCTCGATTTCCGGATCCTCGACGGTGTTTCCCCTGGCCGAAGCCGTTGCCGAGCAGTTCATGGAAGCCCACCCGGAGGTCACCGTCTCCGTCAAATCGACCGGCACGGGTGGCGGCTTCGAGAACAACTTCTGCACCGGCAATTCCGAGTTCAACAACGGCAGCCGGGGAATTACTGACGGGGAAAAACAGCAGTGCTCCGAAAACGACGTCGATGCGCTCGAACTCACGGTCGCGACGGACGCCTTGACCGTGGTCGTGAACAACGATGCGGACTGGATCGATTGCATCACGGTCGAGGAGCTGGCGCAGGTGTGGAGTCGTGACGGCCCCGACACCTGGCAGGAAATCAACGACGACTGGCCAGCGGAACCGATCGAGCGGTTCGGGCCGGCGGAGACGTCCGGAACCTTCGATTACTTCCGCGAAACCGTCCTCGGGGAAGAACGGACCCACACGAAGGATTACCAACCCACCGAACAGGACAACCTGATCGTGCAGGGGGTTCAAGGAAGCGAGTTCGCCGTGGGGTACTTCGGCTTCTCCTACTACTACAACAACCCGGACAGCGTCCGGGCCCTCTCCGTCGACGGCGGCTCTGGCTGTGTCGAACCGTCGGTCGAGACGGCAAAGAACGGGGAATACACCCCCCTCTCCCGGCCGCTTTTCACCTACGCCTCGAAGTCGGCACTCGCCAAAGAACACGTCGCGGAGTTCGCCCGCTTCTACGTGAAAAAGAGCGGCAGCCAGAAACTCGTCGCCGACCAGGTCGGCTACGTCCCCAACGACGACGCGACTGTCACCGACCAACTCGACAAACTCGAAACGGCGATCGAAAACGCCGGCTGATCGGAATCACTAGGATTTTCTTTTCCCCCCTGTAACCCACTCCAATGACCGAATTCTCGGAGGACCCGGATCTCGCCGGCGACCGGGGATTCCAGTCGCTCCGCGAGGGGTTTTACAAAGCCGTCTTCTTCACGTTCGCGGCGGCGACCGTCCTCACCACAATCGCGATCATCCTGACCCTGCTCGTCGACGCGATCGGGTTTTTCCAGTCCTACTCCCCCATCGCCTTCCTGACCGGAACGAACTGGAGCCCGAGTCTCCGCCCGGTTTCCTTCGGGGTGCTCCCGCTCGTCTTCGGGACCCTCGTCGTGACCGCCATCGCCGCGATCATCGCCATCCCGATCGGGACCCTCACGGCGGTCTACCTGAGCGAGTACGCGACCACCCGGACCAGGTCGATTCTCAAACCCCTGCTGGAGATACTGGCCGGGGTGCCGACGGTGATCTACGGGTTTTTCGCGCTCGTCTACATCACCCCGGCAATCGAAGTGCTCTTCCCGGGTGTCTCGACGTTCAACGTCCTCTCGGCGTCGCTCATGGTGGGTATCATGACCGTGCCGATGGTCTCCTCGATCTCCGAGGACGCGATGTCCGCGGTTCCCGACTCGCTCCGCCAGGCCGGCTACGGGATGGGCGCGACGAAGTACGAGGTCACGACGGACATCATCCTCCCAGCGGCCACTTCCGGCATCGTCTCCTCGTACATCCTCGCCATCTCCCGGGCGATCGGCGAGACGATGATCGTCACGGTGGCGATGGGCATGCAGGCCTCTATTCCCACGGTCAGGTCTGCCAACCTGTTCGGGATCGGGATTCCATTCGTGCACCCAGGGGAGATGTTCCTCGGATCGGGACAGACGATGACCGCCGCGATGGTCCAGATCGCCAACAGCGACATCGCGGGCGGAACGTTGGCGTACGAGAGCCTGTTCGCGATCGGTCTCACGCTCTTTGCGATCACCCTGCTGATGAACATCGTGAGCAACGTCGTTTCGGAACGCTACCGGGAGGAATACTGACATGGCGGACACACAGAGCGACACGGCGTTTGCCGGGGTGAGTCGGCTCCGCGGGCGGATCTTCGCCGCACTCGCGAAGGGAGCCTCGTGGCTGGGCGTGGTCGTGCTCGCGTGGCTCCTCTTCATGGTGGCCGTGGACGCGTTCGGTCTCGGCGCGGCGTCCCTGAACTGGTACGTCGGGGCGGTACTCGGCTTCGGGGGACCGCTCGTGGCGTATGCGGGCCTGCTCTACCGGCGCCGACCCGAGGCGCGCTGGGTGGCCGTCAGGGCAACGGTCATTCCCCCGGCCGGACTGGTCCTGTCCGGGGCGCTTTTCGTCCTCTTTCTCGTCTTCGACCCCTTCCTCTGGTTCGTCTACTACTCGACTGCCGTCATCCCGGCTGCCGCAGTGTACGGTCACTTCGCCAGGCGTGAGGACACCCGGGCCCCACTCGCCGCGGTCGGTGTCGGTGTGATCGGCGCGGGGCTCGGCCTCCTCCTCGAGCCGCTTCTCCCGATCAAGCCCACTGCCTGGATCATGCTGCTGTGGGTCCTCGTCATCCCGGCCGGTGCGCTCATCGCCTACCGGGAAGCAGCGGGCGATCGGCGACGACAGGTCTCAGTGCTGGGCGCGACCGTCGCGGGTGGGGTCCTCGCCAGCTTCGTCGGTCCGGCCATCATCGGCGTCACCGCCGACACCGCGGTGATCCTCTACGTGGCGTTCGGACTGCCCGTCGCGTGGTACAACGGAACGGTCCTCGCCAAGGATCGCCGAACGTGGCCCGGGTTGTTCGCCCCGATCGTGGCCCTCCTCGCTATCGGGGCGGGGATCGTCCTCGGCGACGCGCTCGGGAAACAGGGCCCAGACCCGGTACTGGATTGGCAGTTCCTCACAAGCGCGCCCTCGACCATGCCGGCCGACGCGGGACTCTTCCCGGCGATCGTCGGTTCGGTGTTCATCATCACGATCGTCGCGATCGTCTCCTTCGTCGTCGGGGTCGGGGCCGCGATCTACCTCGAGGAATACGCCCCCCAGACCGGGCTCGGCGGGATGGTCACCCGGGTAATCCGGGTCAACATCGCCAACCTGGCCGGCGTGCCCTCCGTGGTGTACGGACTGCTCGGGCTGGGGCTGTTCGTCAACCTCATCGGCATGGGGCTGGGGATCGTCCTCGTGGCCGGGCTAACGCTCTCGCTGCTCATCCTCCCGATCGTGATCATCTCCGCCCAGGAGGCCATCCGGTCAGTCCCCGAGGAGGTCAGACAGGCTTCCTACGGCATGGGAGCGACCCGCTGGCAGACGATCCGGGAAGTGGTCCTCCCGCGGGCGGTCCCGGGAATCCTCACCGGCACGATCCTGGCCCTCAGCCGGGCGATCGGGGAGACGGCGCCCCTGCTGATGATCGGGGCGGCGACGACGGTGTTCCGTCCCCCAACCGGCTTCGCGAGCCAGGTGTCGGCGATGCCGCTGCAGGTCTTCTACTGGTCGTTCCACCAGAAATCGGCGTTCAGGGAACTCATCGCACCGGCCGGGGTCGTGACGCTGCTCGTGGTAATGCTCTCGATGAACGTCCTCGCGATCTACCTCCGCAACAGATATGAAACGCAGGCCTAAACCACAGGAGAAGAATCGATGAGCGGGAATTACGCGGATACGAACGTCAGCGAGATGCCAAGTGGCGACCAGGACGTCGAGGAGATCCCCGCCGAAGACACCATCATCGAAGCGGCGAACCTCGACGTCTACTACGGCGACGAGCGGGCGCTCAACGACGTCTCCATGTCCATTCCCGAGAAGAAGGTCACGGCCATCATCGGCCCCTCGGGCTGTGGGAAATCCACGTTCCTCCGCTCGATCAACCGGATGAACGACCTCATCGACATCGCCCGGGTCACCGGCGAACTCCGCTTCAAGGGCAAGAACGTCTACGACGAGGACGTCGACGCCGTGGCGCTCAGACGGCAGGTCGGCATGGTCTTTCAGGCCCCGAACCCGTTCCCCAAGTCCATCTACGACAACGTCGCCTATGGGCCGCGCATCCAGAACGACACCGAGAACCTGGACGAGCGGGTCGAGCGGGCGCTCAAACAGGCCGCCCTCTGGGACGAAGTCTCGGATCGGCTCGACGAGCGGGGCACCGACCTCTCCGGTGGGCAACAGCAGCGGCTCTGCATCGCCCGGGCCATCGCTGTGGACCCGGAGGTCATCCTGATGGACGAGCCGGCGAGTGCGCTGGATCCCGTCGCGACCTCGAAGATCGAGGACCTCATCGACGAACTCGCCGAAGAGTACACCGTCGTGATCGTCACGCACAACATGCAGCAGGCCGCGCGGATCTCGGATAAGACAGCCGTGTTCCTCACCGGCGGCCACCTCGTCGAGTACGGGGACACCGATCGCATCTTCCAGAACCCGCGCAACGATCGGGTCGAGGATTACATCTCCGGGAAGTTCGGATAACACCGGCCGCTTGACGGAAACGCGGCCAAAGAGAGGCTAATCGGGCCAAATTCCGGCTAATTCGGGTCAACGAGTGACCCCATTCTTGGGGCTGTCTCGCCTCTGACTGCCTGATGAGTCCCCGACAATCGATCCGAACTGACGGTACCGACTCCCAACCCACACTCCCCCGTCGCCGAGTGCTTGCGCTTGGCGCTGGCGTAGGCGCGACGCTCCTGGCCGGCTGTACCGGCGGCACAGACCCGACAAGTGGATCGGCGACGGACACGGGCGAGTTCCGATTGCTGATCAGCGACCGGCCCGCGGACATCGCCGACTTCGAGCGCCTCGACGTGACCTTCAGCGACGCCCGGATCTTCCGAGCCGACACTGAAGAAACCACGACGCTGATGACGACACAGGCGCCCACGACGACCACGCAAAACGCCACCGCGACCACCACACAAACCGGGACCAACACGACGGCAACAAACGAGACCGCGACAACGACCGAATCGACCGAGGAAGCCGAGGAAGCGAACGAAGGTGACGATGGTGATGATGGTGACGAAGCCGGGTTCTACACGCTCGACCTCGAGGGCAATACGGTCGATCTGACCCAGGTCATCGGCGAGGACGCCACGCCGGTCTTCGAAGGCGAGTTGGACGCCGGCGCGTACACCAAAATCGAACTCAACGTCGCCGAGGTTGCCGGCATCGTCGAGGGTGAGGAGGTCGACGTGAAGATCCCAAGCGAGAAGCTAAAGATTACCAACAATTTCGCGGTGACCGCCGAGGAGCCGGTCGAGTTCGTCTTCGACATCAACGTCGTAAAACGTGGCCCGAAAAACGGCTACATCCTCACGCCGGTCATCTCCGAGAGCGGCGTCGCCGGCCGGGACGTCGAGTACCAAGAAGTCCCACAGAACGGGAGCACGTCGGGCGCGTAAGGACCCAACTGCTCGTCGCCGGCGACAACGGTGACGGCCCACAGGGTTATTCGCTGCACTGGCCTATCGGCGATATGGACCTCCAGACGCCGGGCATCCACCACGTGACGGCGATCGCGGCCGATCCCGGCCGAAACCTCCAGTTTTACACGGAAACCATGGGCCTCCGGCTGGTGAAACGAAGCGTCAACCAGGACGACACCTCGGTGTATCACCTCTTTTACGGCGACCGCGAGGGCAGTCCGGGAACCAGCCTTACCTTTTTCCCGTATGAAGGGGCCACTTCGGGGCGGGCGGGCCACGGGCAGGCCACGACGGTGCAGTTCCAGGTCCCGGCTGGGGCCGCCGGGTACTGGCGAGACTGGCTGGACGAGGCTGGCGTCGACCGCGAGAAGTCCGTCGACCGCTTCGGCGAGACGGTCATCCCGTTCCGGGATCCCGACGGGCTCCAGCTCGAGCTGGTCGCAGCCGACGGCCCCGCCGGAGCGCCACCGGAGGGGCCTGTCCCACCAGAGCACGCGATTAGGGGCTTCCACGGCGTCACACTGACGGTCGCGAACGATCGGGCGATAGCGCCGCTCATCGAGGCGATGGGCTACGAGAAAACAGCGGAGGCCGACGACCGGATTCGCTACGAATCGAGCGGGGACCTCGGGGCCGTCCTCGACGTTCGGGTCGAGCCCGAGGCCGATCGTGGCCGACCCGGGGCCGGCACGGTCCACCACGTCGCCTTCCGGGTTCAGGCAGCGGCGCAGGCAGCGTGGCGGGACCTGCTGATTGAACAGGGCCTGCAGCCGACCGAGATCATCGACCGAAGGTGGTTCGCGTCGGTCTATGCCCGCACCGAGGCCGGGATCCTCTTCGAGTTCGCCACGGAGACACCCGGCTATACCGTCGACGAGGACCTCGCGGAGCTCGGAAGCGAGCTCGTGTTGCCCGAGTGGTTAGAAGACCAGCGCGAGCAGATCGAAGCGGCGCTTCCGGACCTCGCCATCCCGGGGGCAGAGGAATGAGCGACGAGCACCCGCATCAGGACCAGCCACTGGTCGAGGCTGGAACGCCACTGGACACGGCCGAGGCTGCCCTCGTCCTCGTCCACGGTCGCGGTGCCACGGCCCGCAGCATCACGCAGTTTGGACAGCAGGTGCATCAAGCAGGAGTCGCCCTGCTGGCGCCCCAGGCAGCAAAAAACGAGTGGTACCCCCAATCGTTCCTCGCACCGATCGAGGCGAACGAACCGGGCCGGACCTCGGGCCTCCAGGCGATCGAGGTGGCGGTGGACCGGGCTCGAAACGCGGGGATCCCGTTCGAGCGGATCATGCTGGCCGGCTTCTCGCAGGGCGCCTGTCTCACGAGCGAGTATCTGGCCCTGCATCCCCGTCGATACGGCGGCCTGGCCGCCCTCAGTGGCGGGCTGCTGGGCGAGGCCATTGACCCGGCTGCGTACGAGGGGGACCTGGCCGGCACCCCAGTCTTCCTCGGGTGTAGCGACGTCGACCCGCACATCCCCGCAGAACGCGTTCGGGAAACTGCGACCGTCTTCGACGCCCTGAACGCCGACGTCGATATGCGACTCTACGAGGGCATGGCGCATACGGTCAATCAGGACGAAATCGGACGGGTCAGCGAACTGGTGGCGGCGCTCGTTGACTGAGCGAACCACGGTGCCACGACCGGGCCAGCCACGATGCGGAATCTGATGGTCACTGCTTGACCCCGGAGCTGTCGGTGGATCTGAGACGGGCGGCTTTTCCGTGACCTCGAAAACGAACAGGTATGAGAGCCGAGTTAACACTTCCAGATTCGAATGACTGCAATCGGGAGACATAATGTACCGAACCGGACATTACGGCGCCGCGTTGCTCGTGTATGCGCCACTGGGTTTTCTCCTCCTGGCTACCGGCGAGGAAGGCTTGGCGCTGATCGGGGCCGTGATCGCCGTGGGCGGATCGATGACCCCAGACTTGGATCACAAACTCCCCTTCCTGCGCCATCGCGGCGTCACGCATACCGTCTGGTTCGCGATTGCGGTCGGGCTGGCACTCGGCTGGGCCGGCTTCGTCGTCGGTTCGGCGAGTGGCTGGTACGCGAGTCGGGAACTCACACGCCTCGGGTTCGTGCTCGGTACCACCTCGATTGTGGCCCACCTCCTCGCCGACGGGCTCACGCCGATGGGCATCCGTCCGTTCGTGCCATTCGGGAGTGAATCGTACTCGCTCGATCTGGTCCGGGCGGACAACAGTCTGGGAAATTACCTGTTGCTCCTCGTCGGCACGGCAGCGGCGGGCGCGGCGCTTTACGCCGGATACGTGATCTCGCTGCCGTGGGTGTAGCTCATGCTCGCTGGAAAACGGGGGCGGGCGGGCCTTTGAACTGTGTAACGTGACGGTACAGTCCTTTGGTCGAGGAGAGCTCCCACGTCCACTCGTCGTCACTCATCGCTCGTGCCGAACCGCTCGCGGGC
>CAZVCA010000035.1:0-17289 GCA_964626045.1 uncultured Halobacteriales archaeon
CCCGAGCTATCAGGTGTCGAAGTATATCCCGAGCTATCAGGTGTCGAGGGGTACCCTGGGGTATCAGGTATCGAGATGGTCCGTTATGTCCTCTCGGATGATCGTATCACAGTAGCGACACTGGACGCCGCTATCACGGACCGCGAAATGTGTCTCGACGGGTTCGCCCGCGTTCGTGATGCAGTTGGTGTTCGGACACGTGAGCACGCCGGTCACCGTGTCCGGCCGGTCGACCCGGGACTTCTCGATAACCTCGTAGTCCCGGATGATGTTGATCGTCGCGTCAGGCGCGATGAGCGAGAGGACGTCCACCTCCTCCTGGCTCAGTTCCATTCCCTCGACCTTCACGACGTCCTTGCGACCGAGTCGGTCACTCGGGACGTTCATCCCGACACTGACCGGTTGGCCGTCGGTGCCGTCGATGCCGAGGATCCCCAGGACCCGAAGGGCCTCACCGGCGGAGACGTGGTCGATGACGGTGCCGTTCTCGATCTTGCTGACGCGGAGTTCGGTATCTGGCTCGGTCATAGGAGCATATCCAGGAGGGCCATGCGAACCGGGACCCCGTTGTGGGCCTGTTCGAAGTACTTCGCGCCCGGCAGGTCGTCGATATCCGGGGCGATCTCGTCGACGCGGGGCAGGGGATGCAGGATCGTCAGGTCGGGATTCGCCGCGCGCACCCGCTCGGCGTCGAGGCGGTACTGCCCCGAGACAGCCTTGTACTCGTCCTCGTCGGGGAACCGCTCCCGTTGGATTCTCGTGACATACAGGACGTCGAGTTCCGGGAGGACCGCCTCGAAGTCCTCGTGTTCCCGGACCTGGGCGCCCTGTTCGTGGAGGTCGTATCGAACGCTGCGGGGCAACCGAAGACTCTCCGGGCTGATGAAATGCTGGGCGGTGTCGAAGTTCGTCAGCGCCTGTGCCAGCGAGTGGACGGTTCGCCCGTACTTGAGATCGCCCATGATCCCGATCGTCAGGTCATCGAGGCCGACTGCCTCCCGGATCGTGAACAGATCGAGGAGGGTCTGAGTGGGGTGTTGGCCCGCCCCATCGCCCGCGTTGAGAAGCGGCACGTCGACGTACTCCGTGGCCATCGTCGCCGCCCCTTCCATGGGATGGCGGAGGACGATCGCGTCCGCGTACCCCTCGATGACCCGCAGCGTATCGGCCAAGGTTTCCCCCTTGCTCACACTCGAGAACTCGACTGGGCCCATGTCGATGACGTCCCCACCCAGCCGCTTGATCGCGGCCTCGAAACTCATCTTCGTTCGCGTGCTCGGCTCGAAAAAGGCCGTCGCCAGGAGGGCCCCCTCGTGCGCGTCGACGACGTCCCGTTGGTTTAAAGCGAACTCGGCGGCCCGATCCAGGACCGCTTCGATGTCCGCCCGGGAGAACTGTTTGGCGGAGATCACATGCTCGTGACGCATTACGTAGTATCCCTCGTGGCGGCGTATTGAATCCCCCGTTTGCGTCGGGCCCAGATTTATCAGTGAAGATCGGGCCAGAAGGCCCATGCTCGCGATAACCGGGGGGAAAGGCGGCGCCGGCAAAACGACGACGGCGCTCGGCCTCGCTGTGGCGCTCGCGGATCGCCGTCGGGCCCCGATCGTGATCGACGCGGACGTCGACATGCCGAATCTCCACATCCGCGCGGAGGCCCCAAACGACGGGCTGGAACGGCTGGCAGCCGGTGAATCCATCGATGCGGTCGCCCACGAATCGTCGGCGTACCCCGGTGTCTCGATCGTGGGCGCGACCCCGGGAACCGACCTGCATCGGGCCCTCCGATCCGTCCGGACCGACCGGCCCGTCATCCTTGACGGGGCTGCGGGGGTCTCCGAACGGGCCGTGACCCCGCTTCGCTATGCCGACACAACCGTCGTCGTGGGCCGTGGGACACCCGCCGCGGTCACTGATACGGTCAAAACGCTCCGGATGGCCCGCTCACTCGATACCCCTATTTCGGCGGTCGTGCTGAGTCGGACCCCGTCGGTTCCGGATGGGGTTTCAGCCCAGTTCCGCGTGGATCCGATATATCCCATCCCGACGGTCTCAGCCCCCATCACGGGTGAATCTGTCCGCCAGACGTATGACGAAATCGTCACAAAGTGGGCGAACGCTTAATGGCCGGGACCGACTCTAGGCAAACAATGGCGGAGAAGCTCTCCACCGGGGTCGAGGTCCTCGACCGCGAATTAGCCGGTGGCTTGCCGGCAGGGACCGTCGTTGCGTTCCAGGCCCCGGCAGCCAGCCAGGGAGAGTTACTGCTTTACGAACTCACCCGCCCGCGCTCGACACTGTACTTGACGAGTGACCGGACCGAGGACGCCGTTGCCGACGCCATCGAAGCCACGACGGCACCGACCGGGTCGCCGGAGATCCAGCTGATTTCGGGGGAGGACGCGATCGATACGACCCGCCGGGCCGTTCGGGGGGCCTACGAAGAGATGACGGTCATCATCGATCCGGTCGATCCACTCGAGCGAGTCGAGCAGGCCAGGTACGAGAAGCTGTTGAACGAGCTCCGCAATCACATGCTGAATACGGGCGGGATCGCGTTTCTCCACGCGCTTGAAGGGGCGAACACGCCGCCCTTGCGGTCGACGACCCAGCATATGGCCGACATCGTGCTCGACCTCGACGTCGAAATCAAGGGCGGGGATATCGACAGCCGGCTGACGGTGCGCAAGTACCGCGGTGGCCGCATTCCGAACGAGACGATCAAACTCGACCTCAGCGAGCGCGTGCGGGTCGATACGAGTCGGGATATCGCCTAAAACCAGTTCTTATCGCCCGGGAACCGTCGACGGCCTATTCTTCGTCGAGTTCGTCGACGTCGAGATCTTCCATGATCTCGTCGGCGTCGATGTCCGCGTCCTCGAGTTGTGCTTCGACGTCGCCGAGCCCGCCGCCCATGCCGCCCATCCCGGGCATCGCGGGCGTGCCGTCGATGATCTCCTGCACGATGACCCGGTCGATGTCGACCTTCTCGATCACGTCACCGAGGATCTGCTGTTTGGACATCATCCACTGCTGGTTGAACTGTAGCTGTGGATCACTTTCGATGTAGAGGGTTTCCTTCTCGACGGTTTGCATCTCGGTTTCGACCGCGTCCTCCTCTCCCTCGTCGGCTTCGACTTCGACTTCCTCCTCGACCTCGTCGGTGTCGAGGTGCATGTCGAGGTCGACGTCGAAGTAGGTCTCGAGGAGGCCTTTTGCCTTTTCGACCCGGTCCTCGATGGTGTCGAGGATCTCGTAATCGTACTCGACGTCCTCGCCAGCCAGGGGGTGGTTGAAATCGACGCGTGCGCGCCCGCCGATGATCGTCTCGACGTGGCCGTGTTCCCCGTCGATATCGACGTGAGCACCGGGGTACCGGTCGTCTTCGGGGATCTTGTCCGCACTCACGGTCCGGACCTGATCTTCGTCGTATTCGCCGAAGGCATCGACTGCGGGGACGTCGACGGTGCCTTCCTCGCCGACCTCCCGGCCGACGATATCTTCTTCGACCGCGGGGAAGAGGTGGCCCTCACCCAGAACGATCGTTCTGGGGGCAAACTCCTGTTGTTCGGTGTCCACACCCTCCTCTTCGGCGACCGATTCGTCTGTCGTATCGACGAGATCGCCGCTATCGGCGGTGCGGGCCGTGTATGCAATACGAACGAAATCGCCGTCCTGCAGGCCGGCCGCGTCGGCGTCGTCTGCCGCGTCATCGGCCGATTCAGCCGTCTGTTCGTCACTCATACCCCAAGAGAAACCCGTTCGACCCTTAAGAATCACGCTTCGTGAATGTGCCCGACTTCTTCGTAACCACCGTTCAGGTTACTGTTTGGCCATTCGATTCTGAATCCTCAATTCGTGAGCCGTTTGCAGTTCGTGGGTGCCACGGATATCTCGAACCGTGATCGAATACTGGATACGCACCTCGATGTCCCGGGGAAACAGTTCCATGCGGCGAATGTTGATTTCCGCCCGGGTCCGTGTGTTTGCCCCGCTCCGAATCGACCCGCCATCCCCGATCTCGTTCGGCTCCAGAATGACTTCAAACGTTTCGAACTTCGTGATTTCGAACGGTTCATCCGTTTCGACATTTCGCAATCGATAGGAGACTTCGACCCCTGTGACGGCGGCGTCCATCTCGCCCGTGTTGTAGATTTGCAGCGGCGGGGCCCCGAGATACCAGCCATGGGATTCGGCGATAAACGGGTCCTCGCGGTCGAGGGCCGTCACCTCGACGTCGGATTGTGGCGTCCGCAGGATCTGGTGCCAGGCGATGAGAGCGGTGAGAACCAGAATGAGAAAGGTGAACCCGGCAATGATAAATTCGAGCATACTTGCCCCTGTAAGCGGCCACCTATTTTGATTTACGCCTCGTCCCGAGCCAGGTGGGGTGGGTATTGTGGGTGGGGTGGGGTGGGGTGGAGTGGGTATTATGGGTGGGGTGGGTGGATGGATGGGGTGGGGTAGAGTGGGGATTATGGGTGGGCTGGGTGGATGGGTGGGTGGGTGGGTGGATGAGTGGGTGGATGGATGGGGTGGCGCGTCAAATCCGGGTTGGCGGATTTCGTGGGCATCAAAACGTTTAGTTGCCCTGCCTGAACAAGACCGAGTAGCGATGGCAACAGCTGATTCGTCGGCCGAGGAGGCAAAGGGGGCGCCTGATCTCGAATACCCCGCCGAGGACTGGGGCGGGTTCATCAAAAACCACCTGGGACCCTCGCTCATGTGGGCCCTGCTGGGAATCGGCGGGAGTCACATCGTCCTCGCCCCGACGTTCGGCGGCATGTATGGCGTCTTTGGCGTCTGGGTCGTAGCGATCATCTTCCTCGCGAAATACGGTGGGTGGGAACTGGGCATCCGGTACAACTACGGCATCGGGCGGAACCCAGTCGAAGGGTACGGGGACTTGCCAGGGCCGGATCACTGGGGGCAGGTCTTCACCATGCTCGTCTATCTCGTCGGCTGGACGGTGATTCTGGCCTCGGTCGGTTTCAGCGCGGCCTCCTTCCTCGCCGCATTGCTGCCGGCGACAGCCATCCAGTTGTACATCGGCTTGATCGGGATCTCGGTCGCGCTCACGATGGTCTCGAAGTACACCTGGATCGAATCGCTGATGAAGCTGTTCGTGGTCGCCCTCGCCGGACTGGTCCTGCTGGGCGTGTTCGTCTCGCCGCCGGCCCCCTCACGCGTGGTCGAAACCGCAACGACCGTGCCCGACCTCTCCTCACCGATCTTCCTCGGGCTGTTCGCCGCACTGGCTGGCTACGCGCCGACTGGCCTGAGTACGACCGTGACGATCGGCAGTTGGAGTCTGGCGAAAAAGGAGGGGGCACGCGCCCTCCGACGGCAGGATTACGACCCGACCGACGAGCGATTCCGGGAATACATCGCCAGTTGGATGCGAACCGGCACACGTGACTTCCAGGTTGCCTTCGGGTTCAGCTTCCTGCTGATCGTGAGCATGCTCCTGCTCTCGACGGCGGTTCTGTACCCGAAACCGCCACAGGATGCCAACATGGCCCTGGCCATCGGCGGGATTTTGCAGGAGGGATTCGGCGAATGGACGTTCTACGTCGTCGTCGCCGGCGCCTTCGCGGCGCTTTTCTCGACGGTGATCACGGTGATGGACGGAGCCGCGCGGGTCAACGCCGATACGCTCCCGCTGGTCCTCGAACGAGACATGGATACCGATCGCCTCCGCCGGGGATTCATTCTGCTGATGGGTATCGCGAGCATCGTCCCGATCCTGCTCATCGGCCAGCTACCGGTCACGCTGATGGTGTTTTCCGCAGCCCTCATGGCGATCCTGCAGGTGTTTTTCTACTTCGCGAACTACTACATCGTCCGTGAACACCTCCCCGCAGCGTTCCAGCCCGATACCGCCCACAAGGTCTACTACCTCGTGACGATGGTCATGGTCGCCGCGTTCGGGGTCATGGGTGGGCTGAGTCGGCTCGGCATGATCGGGTAAGCGACTTTTTCCGTCACCGCCCTGAACCACTCCCATGTACGAAGTCGAGGTGAAGGTCAAAGCGAGCCACGACGCCGTTCGCGAGACCCTGGAATCGACCGACGCGACATTTCGTCGGTCGGTGGAACAGACTGACCGCTACTTCAACGCTCCCCACCGCGATTTCGCAGCGAGCGACGAAGCCCTGCGGATCCGCACCGTGAAAGGCGAGGGCGATTCGGTCACGAAAGTGACCTACAAGGGTCCCCGCCTCGACGGCGAGACGAAAACACGGACTGAACACGAAACCGAGATCGGTGACGCCGAGGCGATGACGGCCACCCTCGAAGCACTCGGCTTCGAACCAGTGGCGACGGTCGAGAAACACCGCGAGTACTACGAACTCGGGACGACGACCGTGACCCTCGATTCGGTGTCGGGCCTCGGAGAATTCGTCGAGGTCGAAATCGTCGCCGAAACTGAAGCACTCGACGCCTCCCAGCAGGCGGTCACCGACACGCTCGCTGAACTCGGGCTCGAGGACGCCGAGACCGTCTCTGAATCCTATCTCGAACTGCTTTTGGCAGGCGCCGAAGGCAGCGAGTGATGCGTGGCACGCATACGTTTGGGGAAATAACTTTTCGCAAGTTATAGAAGCGGCGACGGGGTACCTCCGTCAATGACCGACCGGAACATTCGCGTGCAGTCCCTCGACCGTCGAGCGGTCGAGGACCAGGAGATCGAGATCGTCGAACGAAAGGGAATCGGCCATCCCGACTCGATCTGTGACGGCATCGCGGAAGCCGTCTCGCGGGCCCTCGCACGGACCTATCTGGACCGGTTCGGCAAGGTGCTTCACTACAACACCGACGAGACCCAGCTGGTCGCCGGGGACGCCGCGCCGGCCTTCGGCGGCGGTGAAGTCATCGAACCGATCTACATCCTCATTGTCGGTCGGGCCACGAAATACTACGACGGCCAGTCCGTGCCGGTCGACTCGATCGCCCTCCAGGCCGCACGGCGCTATCTCGACGAGAATCTCCCCAATCTGGACCTCGAGACGGACGTCATCGTCGACGTCAAGCTCGGTGAAGGCAGTGGCGACCTCCAGGAAGTCTTCGCCGAGGACGGAAGTACGGTCCCGATGGCCAATGACACGAGTTTCGGTGTCGGCCACGCGCCACTTTCCGAAACCGAACAGATCGTCTACAATACGGAGCGACGGCTTCTCGAGGAGTTCCAGCCCGATCACCCGGCGCTGGGTCAGGACATCAAAGTCATGGGCAAACGCGAGGGGTCGACGATCGATCTCACTGTCGCTGCGGCCCTGGTCGACACCTTCGTCCCGGACATGGAGACCTATCAGGCGGAGATCGAGGCGATCCGGCAGTTCGTGAGCGACCTGGCCACTGAGTACACGGACCGCGAGGTCCGGGTCCACGTCAACACCGCGGACGAGCCCGCCGACGGAGCGATCTATCTGACGACGACCGGCACCAGCGCCGAACAGGGCGACGACGGCTCGGTCGGGCGCGGCAATCGCGCGAACGGGCTCATCACCCCGAACCGGTCGATGTCGATGGAAGCCACGAGCGGGAAAAACCCGGTCAACCACATCGGCAAGATATACAACCTGCTCTCGACGAAGATCGCCGAAGCCGTCGTGGCAGAGGTCGATGGCATCCGGGACCTCCGGGTCCGCCTGCTCAGTCAGATCGGCAGCCCGATCGACGAGCCCCACGTCGCGGACGTCCACGTGGTCCCGGCAGCGGGCTTCGAACTCACGGACGTGGAGTCACGGATTCGAGCCATCGTCGACGAGCAACTCGCTGACGTCGAATCGGTCACGCAGGCCGTCGTCGACGACGATCTGGACACCTTCTAAACGAAGAGCGCTTAGGCGGGACCCTCCTGAAGCGCCTATGGACCTGCCGGGCGCGGACGTCGTCATCGTCCGCCACGGGGATATCGGGGTGAAGTCGACTCGCGTGCAATCCTGGATGGAGGGGGAACTCGCGAGCAACCTCGAGTCGACCCTCGCTTCCCGCTCGATTCCGGGAACCGTCGAGCAGCAGTGGGGACGGTTGTTCGTCCGGACGGAACAGACAGCGCGAGCGGCACGAGCCGCCGGGGACGTCTTCGGCGTCGTCTCGGCCAGTCCGGCCCGCTCGGTCGAGCCGACACTCGAAGCCATCTCAGCACACCTGGCGGCCGTTGCCGAACAGACCTACCACGGTGGGAGCTTCGCCGTCGATGCCAGACGAGCCGGCGATCACCCGTTTACGAGCCAGGAGGTGGGCGAGATCGGTGGCGAAGCGATCTGGGAGGCGGTGTCACCGGGCGTCGAGCCGACCGTCGATCTGGACGATCCGGATCACCGGTTTCAGGTCGAGGTCCGCGACGCCGAAGCCTTCGTCTTCCGCGACTCGATCGATGGACCTGGCGGACTACCGGTCGGAACCCAGGCGCCGCTGCTCGCGCTAATCAGTGGCGGCATCGACTCACCCGTCGCTGCGTGGCGAGCGATGAAACGCGGCGCACCGATACAGCCCCTCTACTTCGACCTGGGACCATATGGCGGTGTAGACCACCGAGCGAGAGCCATCGATGCCGTTCGGCGGATTGCGGGCTACGCTCCTGGCCAGGAGTGGACATTGCGCATTGTGGATATCGGCACTCCGCTCGAACACCTGGCCGACCGCGTCGGGGACACCCGGATGCTTTCGGTCCGCCGGCTGATGCTCATGGTCGCGGACCGGATCGCGGCCGGGACTGAGGCCCGTGGCATCGTGACCGGCGAGTCGATCGGCCAAAAATCCAGTCAAACCGTCAGCAATCTGGAGGTCACCGACCGCGTCGCGGACCTGCCGGTCCATCGACCGGTACTCACCGCGGACAAACAGGAGATCATCGCGCACGCTCGATCGATCGGCACCTACGAAACGACGACGGTGGATACGGGCTGTAACCGGATCGCCCCGGACCAACCGGAGACGGCCGCGCCGATCGAGCGGGTCGAAGGCGCCGAACCGAAAGCCATGGCCGACTGGGCTAAAAATGTCGCTGCCGAGGTAGAGTTAAGACCGATCGAGCCGATGCCCAACCCGAGCGGCCAATGACGGCGGTGTGTTTCCGCGGGAAACCCGACCTGAACGTCCGGAACGCGCTCCTGGGCTACGAAACGGCCCGCTCGGCGCTGTCTCCGTACGAGATCACCGAGCCGTTCGAGAACACGATCGCGGTGGACACCGTCAGCCTGGGGGCGGCGATCTCGCTTTTGAACGACCTCTCCTGGTATCTCGCACGGACGACCGAGGGCGTGATGCTCAAAGATCCCTCCGTGAGCCCGACCGAATGGCTCTCCCGCGAGCTGGCGACGGCGGTCCGAAGCGGCACGATCGAGCCGGCGGACACAGGAACATATCTCAAAGTGTACGGCGTGAAGGAGGGCGCATTAATCGAACCGATGTTCGTCACGCGGCGGGACGGAGCGGTCCCCAAATACGACCTCGCGGACGTCTCCGACACGGTCGTTCTGCGCGTGACCGAATCGGAGTTCGAGAACGGGTAGTCATCTTCGTGGATATCTGGGACCAATTTATTGAAAACGCTTACACGACCGTGGGTCACACGTGTGGCCATGGAAGAGCGCGTCCTGCTGGTCGGTGGTGGTGGCCGGGAACATGCGATCGCCCGGGCGCTCGCCGACACCACGATATTTGCCTACAGTAGCAACCGGAATCCCGGGATCGCCGAACTCGCGGAGCGGGTCGAAACGGGCCCCGAAACCGATACCGACGCGATCGTCGCCTACACAAGGGAAGTCGATGCGACGGTCGCGATCATCGGCCCCGAGGCGGCGCTGGCCGCTGGCGTGGTCGATGCCCTCGAAGCAAACGGGGTCTACGCTTTCGGTCCGCACGCCGAGCAGGCACGGCTGGAGACTGACAAGGCCTTCCAGCGGGAGTTCATGGCCGAGCACGGAATCGACGCCCGTCCGGCCTTCGAAACCTTCGAGCAGACAGCAGCCGCCATCGACTACCTCGAATCCACGGACGGTGACGTCGCGCTGAAACCACGGGGACTGACCGGCGGGAAGGGCGTCCGGGTGACGGGAGACCAGCTGTCGAAGGCCGAAGCGGCCGAGTACCTCCGGGAAAGCGACTACGAGGAGTGGGTCATCGAGGAGCGATTGCTGGGTGAGGAATTCACCGTGCAGGCCTTCGTCGCCGATGGCGAGGTGCGCCCGACGCCAGCCGTCCAGGATCACAAACGAGCGTACGAAGGCGACGAGGGCCCGAACACCGGCGGTATGGGCTCGTACAGTGACACGGGGCAGACCCTGCCGTTTATGCGCCAGTCCGAATACGAGGCCGCTGTCGATATCCTCGAGGAAACGATAGCCGCGTTGGACGACTATCGAGGCGTCCTCTACGGGCAGTTCATGCTCACCGCCACCGGGCCGAAAGTCGTCGAATACAACGTCCGCTTTGGCGATCCGGAGGCGATGAACACCCTCCCGGTGCTTGAAACACCGTTTCTCGACGTCCTGACCGCCGCCAGGGACGGCGATCCGCTCCCCCAACTGCGCTTTGCCGGCGAGGCCACAGTTTGCAAGTACGCCGTGCCGGCCGGCTATCCGGTCGACCCGGACGCCGGGGCGAAAATCACCGTCGACGTCGCGGCACAGGACGGCACCGACCTGTATTATGCCTCGGTCGACGAGCAGGAAGACGGCCTCTATACGACGACCTCCAGGTCGTTTGCCGTGCTTGGGCGGGGCGATTCGATCGGCGCAGCCGAGTCGCGGGCCGAAGCCGCGCTGGCTGACGTCGGTGCGGGCTTTCACGTCCGTCATGACATCGGCACCGAGGACCTACTCGAAACCCGGGTCACGCACATGGACGAAATTCGGTCGTCGTAAGGCACTCCCATAGACGAGATGCGTTCGTCGTAAACCACTCTCATGGACGAGATCCGCGTCTCATAAGCCACCCAAACCGGCAGAAACGAACCCAAACCCCTTTTTTGGCGCACGGCCAGATGAGAGCATGAACCTCGCCATCCCGCTTCTCGCGCTCGTCACGGGATTGATCACGGGCAGCGTGTTTGCCGCGATCGAAGCACCGATTCCCGCCCCGCCGAATCTAGCCGGGGTCCTCGGTATCTTGGGCATCTATCTGGGCTACGTCGTGATCGAGGGCAGCGAATTTACCGTCGATCTGCTTTCGGTCCTCGGGCTGCGCTAATACGAGCGCTCCTCGGGTTCGTAAGTGACCGATTCGCTTTCCAGCAACGCGTCCCGATACCAGAGGGTCGGGGTGCCGTCGGCCCAGTTGATCAGGGTGTGTTGTAACCACTCCTCGTCCCGCCGCTCCTGATACTCGGCTCGCCAGTGAGCCCCTCGTGACTCAGGCCTGGCGAGGGCGCCCATCGCGATCGTTTCCGCCAGATCGATGATGTTCCTGGTCTCGATGGTCTGCTGGAGATCGGTGTTGAACGTCCGTGATGGGTCGGTGACCGACACGTCCTGATACAGTTCCCTGGCGTCCTGGATGTCCTCGAGGGCCGCTTCCAACCCCTCGGCTTCCCGGAAGACGTTCACGTGGTCGGTCATCGTCTGCTGGACCTGCTGGCGGACATCGACGTGGGTCACGTCGGTCTCCGTTTCGAGGAGCCGCTCGACCCGCTCGCGCTCGGCCGAGACGGCTTCATCGACGACCGCCTCCGGGTCGAGGTCACGGCCGCCGTCGATGACGTCGGTCGCTTGCTGTCCCGTTCCAAGGGATGTGGGCCACTCCTGGTCGGCCCCTTTCCCGTTCGGGCCGACCTCGATTTCGGGCGCGTCGAGGTCCTCGCCCGCCGCGTGGAGCCCGGCTTGCGCGCCAAACACGAACAGTTCAGGAAGCGCGTTGCCGCCCAGTCGGTTCGCCCCGTGGAGACTCACACAGGCCGTCTCGCCGGCCGCGTACAGGCCGTCGATACAGGTGGCTCCATGCTCGTCCGTCTCGATGCCGCCCATGGCGTAATGTTGCCCCGGCTTCACCGGCATCGGCTCTTCGAGCGGGTCGACCCCCTCGAAATGCTTGGCGAGGCCGATGATGTTCTCCAGGCGATCCGTGATGCGTTCCTCGCCCAGGTGTCGCATGTCGAGTTTCACGTGTTCGTCGTCGAACCCGCGCCCGGCCTCGATTTCGGTCAACTCCGCGCGGGAGACCACGTCGCGAGACGCGAGTTCGCCTTCTTCCGGCGCGTAGCCGCGCTCGAACATGAACCGCTCGCCCTCGCTGTTGAACAGGCGACCCCCTTCGCCCCGCACCCCTTCGGTGATGAGCACGCCCGTCGAGGGCAGGGTCGTCGGGTGGAACTGGATCATCTCCATGTCCTCGAGTGGAACCCCGACCCGGTATGCCATCGCCATCCCGTCTCCCGTATTCGCCTCCGCGTTCGTCGTGTGATCGTACACCTGGCCGAGACCGCCGGTAGCGAGGATGACCCCACCATCCGCTCGAAAGCCGACCACGTCGCCTGACTTGATGTCGACCGCAGTGACGCCGTGACAGGTTCTATCTGCCGGATCTTCCTCGTCGGTCACCGCCAGTCGGGTGACGAAATACTCCTCGTAGACCTCGATGCCACGCTTGATGGCCTGCTCGTAGAGCGTATGCAGGAGGTGATGGCCCGTTTCCGCGCCGGCATACGTGGTTCGTGGGAAGGAGAGCCCGCCGAAGGGCCGCTGAGAGACGGTCCCGTCCTCCTCCCTGGAGAAGGGCATCCCCCAATGTTCCAGTTGCATCACCTCCTTCGGGCTCGTTCTGGCGAAGGTCTCGACCGCCGGGGCGTCGGCGATGTAATCCGCGCCTTTCATCGTGTCCTTCGCGTGATCCTGCCAGGAGTCGCCCTCGCGAAGGGCCGCGTTGATGCCACCTTCGGCGGCGCCGGTATGGCTCCGAACCGGGTGCAGCTTCGAGACGATGGCGACGTCGGCGCCCGCCTCGTGGGCTGCGATCGCCGCCCGCAGGCCGGCACCGCCACCACCGATAACAAGTACGTCGTGTTCGTGCATGATTACCAGAATTTCAGGTCCGCTTTCGTCGCGTCCCGTTTGAGGTCTTGAATGTGTTCGGTCAGCGGGATTTCCTGTGGGCAGACCGTCGTACAGGAAAATTGGGTTTGACAGCGCCACACGCCGTCCTGCTCAGTGAGGAGTTCGAGTCGCGTGTCGCCCCGCTCCTCGCCCTCCCGTTCGTCCTTGTAAAAGCGGTACCCCTTGTTGATGGCTGCCGGTCCGAGGTAGACCTCCTCGTCGCTTGCGATCGTACACGAGGACGTACAGGCACCACACCAGATACAACGGGTGCTCCACTTGATCTCCTCGCGGTTCTCCCGGCTCTGGGGCCGTTCGGACAGTTCGTCGGGCGGGGGATCGTCGGGGTCGAAGTAGGGTTCGACCGCCCGCATCCGGTCGTAAAAGGCCTCCATGTCGACGACCAGGTCCTTGATGACCGGGTGATGGGGCAGCGGCTCGATGCGTACGGGCGAGGAAAGATCCGCTATCTGTGTTTTACAGCCGAGTCGTTGGGAGCCGTTGACGAATAACGCGTCTGAACCACAGACTCCCTGACGACAGGAATGTCTGAACGTGAGGGTCGGGTCTTGGGTATCCCGGGCTTCGATCAACGCATCGAGCACCGTCATTCCCTCGTGGACCGGCACCTCGAAGGTATCAAAACCCGCTTCCATTCGGGCCTCGACCTCGGGATCGTACCGGAAGACTTCGAGTGTCACCGTTTCGCCGCCAGCCCCGCTTGCCGCGGTCGCTTTGGTTCCCCCGTCGAGCCGTTTCGTCTCTGGCGCCGGCATCTCGTCATCTGCCGTCATTATACGACCACCTCAGTCATCGCCAGGGCGATCCGAACGCCTTGGACGACGACGATGACACCGACCACTGTCGTTACCCAGAAGACGAATTGCCGGGCTCGGCCGGACAGGCCCTGATTGAGGAGGGCGTTGTAGATCCCATTGAGCCCATGGAAGGCAGCGGCTACCAGAAAAACGATCATCGTGAGGAAGTAGGCGAGTTGGTCCATGCGAACGGCCGAGCCCCACAACGTGACCTCCGCGGCGTGATGGACGAAATGGAGCCAGATGAAATGAAAGGCAAGTGTCACGAGGAGGACCGCCGCCGTCACCCGCTGGAGGAACCAGGCCATCGAGCCGGACTCGAATCGGCTCCGACGATGGGAGCTCACCAGGGAATCACCTCCGGCGGGAGGAAGACGGGAATGCTCGCAAGTGTCACCAGCGCCGTGATGAGAATCGAGGCATAGAAGGTCTCGGCTTGGCGGTCGAGGCCGATCCCCATGTCGATCAACAAGAGCCGGACACCATTTGCCATGTGGAAGACGGCCGCCGCCAGCAAGCCGATCTCGAGCACGCGAACGAGCAAAATGCCTTCGAGACCGCGGATCGTCTGGGTGTAAAGATCAGTCTCGGCCGCGATCGCGTCCGGATTCGAGGCGGCCGGTATGGCCGTACTCAACACCGCCACGTGGGCAAACAGGTACCCGGCCAATACCCACCCTGTCACTTTGTGGAGGACCCACGCCCACATCCCCGCCGAAAACCGTCGAAAGCGCCCGAAGTCCTCGATGAGACCCCGGTCGTATGACTCGCCCATACCCCGTATGACCGGGGCGTCCACATAGAGCTTACCCCCTGGGGGACCATTACGCCTGATGATCTGGAGTTCCAGGCCCAGAATTGCCATCAGCCCGACTGCGTGTGACAAGCGATCGGGTGGCCGCATCGAGTTCGACCAGGTGACAAAGCGGGTTGCCCGGATACACGACCGGATTTTCCAATACGCCGACCAGCAGCCCTGAATGCGGCGCCTCGACCACGGTTTGCTCGGTTTCGAATGGGTCCGAGATCGTCGCTATCGGGTCCCCTTCGCTGACCACGGTCCCTCGATCGGTATGCATTTCGACGAGGCCCCCGCTTTCGGCCCGTATCCAGGTCTTCTCGTCTTTGGTGACGACCGTGCGCCAGCCCGGCCATCTGACCGGTTCGCCCGGGTGGAGGCCGAACTCGGCGAATACACTCTCGACGCCTTCGAGTGCCCGATCGATGAGTCCCCGCTGGAACCGATGGGCCTCACCCATCTCGACCGTGATCGTCGGGACCTCACTCGCGGTTGCCTCCTGTCTGAGGGTTCCGGAGGTCCCCTCAGAATCGATGATCACGTGGGAACCAAATGCCGCCGCGAGGCGAGCCACCTCGTCTTCTGTCATATCCCCACGGACATGCAGCATGTTCGTCTTTCCCCGTGTCGAAGTGTGAAAGTCGATCGCCAGATCAGCCGGTTCGACGAAGTTCGTGAAAATCGTGTGGGCCATCCGCTTCGCGCGTGTTCCCGTTGGATCGCCAGGAAACGAGCGGTTGAGATCCCGGTCGTAAATGGGGAGATACCGGGTCTGGGCCTGAAATCCCGGCACGTTGAGGACCGGTAACAGCACGAGCGTGCCGTGAAGGGATTCGTGATCCCGCTCCATCGCCACGTCCCTGACCACCTCGATGCCGTTGAGTTCGTCACCGTGGGCGGCCGCTGTCAAGGTTACCGTCGGACCCGGCTCGGCCCCGTTGACGATCGAAACCGGCAACCGAACGGGATCGCCCAGGTAGGTCTCGCTCACCTGGTATCGCATCGTCACGGTCTCCCCGGGCTCGACTTTGCCCCCGCTGAAGGTGAACGCCCCCGCTGTCATACCTTACGTAGCACGCCGATGGGGTAAGTAATTGCGGCGTCACGGCCCCGGAGCCATTTATACAGGGAGCGCCCCTATTTAGCACATGGACGATTCGGTTTCGATCGGGGTACTCAGCCTCCACAACAGCAAGGAAACGAAGGCGATTCTCAACGTTGTCAACGAATTAGGCCACGACGGGCGCTGGCTCAGAGGCGACTCGTTAGTCGTCGAGATACGAGACGGGACAGTCTCCCTCGAACCGGACGTCGATCTGATCGTCAACCGGCTATTGCTGTCCAATACCGAACAGCCGGCGGAGTTGCTCGGGCTGGCAAAAAGTCTCGACCGACTCCGGCCGATGCTCAACCGGCCCGAACACGTCCTCGCCGCCTTCCACAAGTTCGCGACCGCGACGGCGATGGCTGATTCGACAGTTCGGCTCCCGGATTCGGCCCTTGCGCTGGATAGCGACCGGCTCAACGAACTCCGGGCCACCTTCGGCGACGAAGTCGTCTTCAAGACCGCAATCGGCACCCACGGCGGCGGAACCTGGAAGATCGGGCCCACAGAATCAGTGAACCCGCAGGTCGGCGATCGATACGCCTTCCTGCAGGAACTCATCGAACGAGACGGCAAACGGCACTCCGATCTCCGCTTGTACGTCGTCGATGGTCGAATCATCGGGACGATGCGGCGGTTCGCGCCGGATAACGACTGGCGAACCAACGTCGCCCTGGGCGGCGATTTCGAGGTCGTGGAGGAGCCACCGGAAGCGGCAGCCGACATGGCCCTGGCGGCAACGGAGCAACTGGGCCTGGATTACGCGGGCGTCGATCTCGTGGAGGGTGTTGATGGGTGGTATCTCCTCGAGGTCAATCCGACCGCCGGGTTTCGAGGGCTGTTCAAGGCGACAGGCGTCAATCCCGCCGCTGCGATCGCGAAGCTCGCGATCGAAACCGCGGGTGGCGAGGTCGATCCGGCCCAGCTGGAGGGGCTTGAAGGTGTCCTCGACGATTCGATGCCGGAAACCGTGCCGCGGTCCAGGCCCACGACAGCGACCTCGAGTACCATCGGCTATACCGAGGAGGTGCTGGTCAGCGGGACCGCCGGGACCGAACGAGTCCTGGCCAAATCCGACACGGGAGCGTCCCGAACCAGCATCGACACCAGGCTCGCGGCCGAGATCGGCGCGGGACCGATCAAGAGTATGACCAAGGTCAGATCCGGGAGTTCCAAGGCCGGCAAATCACGCCCAGTCGTTGACATCGTCGTCGGCATCGGTGGTGATCGGCACACGGTAGCGGCGAGCCTCGAAGACCGCGGACACATGGATTATGCCCTGTTGCTTGGTCGGGACATCCTCCAGCATTACCAGGTTGACGTCACCCGGACGGTCGGAGCCAATGGGGACGACGAGGAGGAAGAAGAGACGGACGAAGAGTGAGGAAAACCCGCCGTGGGCTGCAGCGCCGGATGACCGACCCTCGTCACGGGGTCCGATTCGACGGTTTTATACACAAACCCGGGATAGGAACGGATGCGCTCCGTTGGTGTAGTCCGGCCAATCATCTTGGCCTTTCGAGCCGAGGA
>CAZVCA010000036.1:0-17203 GCA_964626045.1 uncultured Halobacteriales archaeon
GAACCGGATCGGGTTCGGGCCAGCTGGCGTCCTCGACCGGCTCGCCGACCAGCTGTTCGTGCAGTTCGTTCGTCATGAACGGAACGATCGGGGCGAGCAACCGCAGCCGCGTACGGAGGACTGCTGCGCGGGTCCACCGGGCGCCCGGCCTGTCGAGGTCGGTTCGCTTTCGGTACCAGCGAAGCGCCTCCTCGAGCTGATAGAAGGCGTCCTGGCTCGCGTGCCGGGTGCTGAACCCCTCCATCGCCTCAGTGACGTCCCTGATGATGCCCTGGAGCTTCGAGAGCAGCCACCGGTCGATGCGTTCCAGGTCGGGCTGAGTCTCGGGTACGTCAGTCTGGATGACCTCCTGGGCCCGTCGCCAGAAGCCCGCGAGCTGGTCCCGGGTCCCCTGGACGTCCTCGGCTCGCCAGTCGTAGTCCTGCCAGGGTTCAGCGGAGTTCAGCAGGAAAAAGCGGACGGTGTCCGCGCCGTACTCCTCGATGGCCTCGGTCGGGAGGACGACGTGTCCCTTCGACGAGGACATCTTTGTCCCCTCGAGCAACCCCATCCCCATGATGGTGATGCCCTGTGGCCACTCTGGTTCCTCGAAGAGCTCGGCGTGGTGAAAGAGGTAAAAGGAGAGGTGATTGGAGATGAGATCGTTCGCGGAACACCGGTAATCGACTGGGTACCAGTACTCCCACTCCTCGCGCAATTCGAGTGCCCGTTCGTTCGGCTCTTCCACGGCCTCGGCGCCGTAGAAGAGCGTGTCGAAGAATTCCCTGGTCAGCTCCTCGGTGGGGACCTCGTCGATCCGGTGGGCGATGGTGTAATAGGCCATGTAGATCGTCGAGTCCGAGAGCGGTTCGATCACGAAGTCTTCGTCCCACGGGAGCTTGGTGCCCAATCCGTAATTGCGGATGCAGGGCCACTCGTTGAGCCAGTCGATGGTATGATCGTACTGTTCCCGGGTGTTCTCCGGGATCGCGTCCATGTCCGCGACGATTTGTTTCGTCCGTTCCTTCCAGTCCGCGTCGCTGTAGCTCAAAAACCAGGTCTCCTGTTTGGCGACCTCCACGTCCCCGCCACACCGACAGACGACGTCCTCGCTGAACTCGTGCATCGCGTCGAAGGCGCCCTGGGACTGGAAGTGCTCGTCGAGCTCCGCCCGGACCTCCTCGATGATCGAGCCGGCGTACTCGGCGTACATCGATTTCAACCGACCGGCGTGGAATTCGCGGTTGTAGACGTCCTGGGTCGCTTCCTCGAGGGCGGGATCGTCCTGGCTCGTGATGTCGTATTCCTCGACGGCGTCCTTCGCAGGGAACTCGCCGTACCCCTCGACGTCGATGATAGAACGGGGTTCGATCGCCTGGACGGCGGTGGGATCGATCCCGAAGGCCTCCATCCGGTCGGTGTCGGCCTTGGCCGCTTCCAGGGCGACCCAGTCGTCGGGACTGTGGCCTGGCACGGACATCACGATCCCCGTCGCGTTCTCGGGATCGACGAAGCTGGCCGGCAGAATCAACACCTCCTCCTCGGTGACTGGGTTCTCGACCGTTTCACCGACCAGCTCGTCGCCGGAAAGCGACCGGTTGACGGTCACCGACCGCTCCTGGAGTTCGAGTTTTTCGACGGCCGCTTCCGAGACGATCCACGTCTCGCCGTCGACGGTTGCTTCGGCGTAGGCCCCGTCGGGATCGATGAAGGCGTTCGTGACCCCGCGGACCGTCTCGGGTCGCAAGGTTGCCATCGGGATCGTCGTCCCGTCGTGGTCGAACTTGATGAGCGTGTACTCCTGGAACTCGGCCTCCTCCCCCTCGAGGATGTCGTGTGTCGTGACCGGGTTTTCCTCCTCGGTACAGTACTTGACCGGATGGAGCCCCTTCTCCAGGCGTCCGCGGTCCCGCAGGGTCTCGTACTGCCAGGTAATGAACTTCGAGTAGCGCTCGTCGTTGGTTGTGAACTCCCGGCGCCAGTCGATGGAAAGCCCCAGCGAGCGCATGTTCGTCTTGTAGTGGTTCTCGATGAAGTAGCGGGCATACCCCATCGGCGTCTCGAGGGACTCGAGCTCGTCTTCGGGCACGCCGTAGGTGTCCCGGAGCACCGAGAGCTGTTCTTCTTCTCCCTTCTGGAGCCGGTTGACGGCTCCGACAATCGGCGTCCCGGTGACGTGCCAGCCAAGCGGGAAGAGCACGTTGTCGCCCTGGAGGCGGCGATACCGGGCGTACACGTCAGGAACCGTGTACGTGCGGGCGTGACCGATGTGCATGCCGCCGCTCGGATAGGGATACGGGACCGTGACAAAGGTCGACTCCTCGTCGGCCGGATCGGCCTCGTACCGGCCGCGTTCGGCCCAGCGCTCCTGCCACTTCCGCTCGATGTCCCGGGGGGTATAGTCCATACCACTGGGTCTCGGGGCGGCGATAAAAGGACTTGTGACCGCAGATTCTTACTCGATGTCGATCTGGGTCGTCTCCTCGCTTGTCTCGGTCTTGGGGAGACACACCGCGAGCACGCCGTTCGTGAACGTCGCTTCGACTTCCGATTCGGCGACCGGTCCCGGGAGCGAGACCCGTCGGTCGACGGACTGGTGGCGCCGCTCCTTGCGAACGAACTGATTCGGTTCCGCGGCTTCGGTCGCGGTCTCCCGCTCGGCCCTGATTCGGACCTGATCCTCGATGAGTTCGACATCGATATCCTCGGTCTCGAAGCCGGGTAGGTCGGCTGTCACCTCGAAAGCGTCGTCGAACTCGGCGACGTCGACTTTGAGTCGGCCCGGAAGCGGGGCCTCGATGCCACTCCACTGTTCGACGTCCTGAAACTGCTCGCTCATCCGCTCGATCAGGCGCTCGATCTCCTCGAAGGGGTTTTTCTTTCCCGTCATGCAGTATTATATCGGAACGCGAAGGTCAAAAAGATGTTCCCCGTTAGACGACGTGTTCGACGTCGTAGGACCCCATCCGCTTGACCCAGCCGTTCGACGCGATCCCCTCGATGACCTCGATTGCGGCCTGGGTTCGCTCCTCGTACAGGCCGGCCTCGAGATCGAAGTGGAAGATGTAGTCGCCCAGTCGCTCCCCGCTGGGTCGGGATTCGAGTCGCGAGAGATTGATATCCCGATCTGCAAACGGTTCGAGGAGTTCGAGGAGGAGGCCCGGATAGTTCGTGTTCGGATACACGATCAGGGAGGTCTTCCCGCCAGAGACGGTCCGCGCTTCGGGGCCGGCGATGGCGAAAAACCGAGTCGCGTTCGAGGTCCGATCCTGGATGTCCTCGGCGAGCACGGTCAGTTCCGCACCGGCGTTGTCAGGATGACCGATCCCCGCGACGGTGGGATCATCGCGGGCCCGTTCGACGCCCCGGGCGGTGGAGGCGACAGCTTCGAGGTCGGCCTCGGGATATTCCTCAAGGAGGTAACTTCGGCACTGAGCGAGGGCCTGGGAGTGACTGGCGACGGTCTCGAAGGTCTCGTTTTGGGCCAGGAGCGCGTGTCTGATCGGCGTGACGATCTCCCGGGTGACTGCCACGTCGGCGTCCGCGAGGGCATCGAGGCTTTCGGTCACCGAGCCCTCGATGCTGTTTTCGATCGGCACGACACCCTGAGCGAACTCGCCGCTTGCCACGCCGCTGACGATCCCGTGGACGGACTCCCGGAACCCGATCCCGTCCTCCGCGACCGCGGTCGCCGCGCGATGTGAGTAGGTCCCCTCGGGACCCAATGTCACGGTGGTCATATGCGGGTTACAGCAGCCCGGGGGAAAAGGTCATCGGGCACCGGCCCCTGTCTCGTTACCGATTCAGTGTGTGGATCGCCTGATCGAGGGCGTTCTCCGCGGCTTCCATCGTTGCCTCCGCCAGGGTCGGATGGGTGTGGACTGTCTCGGCGACCGCCTCGATGGTCGCGCCAGTCTCCACGGCCAACGCGAGTTCCGCGATCAGTTCGGAGGCTTCGGGCCCCACGACCCGGGCACCGAGTACCGTCCCGGTGTCGGCGTCGCCCACGATCCGGAGGAATCCATCGGTGTGCCCGGTGCTCAGGGCGCGGCCGCTTGACTGGAAGGGAAACTCCCCGACGACGGTCTCGTATCCGGCGTCTTCGGCTTCGGCTTCCGAGTGGCCCACCATCGCGATTTCCGGATCCGTGAACACCGCGGCCGGGATCGCCTTGTCTGCCATCGAGGCGTCGCCACCGGCGATCACGTCTGCGGCGACCAATCCTTCGGCGCTGCCGGCGTGAGCCAGAAGCGGTTCCCCGGCCACGTCGCCGATCGCGAAGACGTGCTCTTTGTTCGTTCGTCCCTGCTCGTCCGTCGCGATGAAGCCGTTGTCGTCGAAGTCGACGCCCAGGGCTTCGACGTTCGCCGTGTCCGTAACCGGCTCCCGTCCGACGGCGACGATCGCTTTGTCGGCCTCGTAGGTCGAGATCTCGCCGTCCTCGGTCTCGGTCTCGAGGCGGAGGCCATCTTCCGTTGTGGTCCAGTCGCTTGCGGCCTCGCCGAACTGGAAGGTCATGTCGAGGTCGTCTGCCCGGGATTCGACAGGCCGGGTTAGTTTTCGATCGTAGCCCGGCAACATCTCGTCGAGCATCTCGACGACGGTCACGTCGACGCCGAGCTTGGCGAACACCATCGAGAGTTCCATCCCGATGTAGCCGGCGCCGACGACGACCAGCTCCTCGGGCAGCTCATCGAGGTCGAGGGCGTGTCTCGAGGAGAGGATGTGTTCGCCGTCGAAGGCGAACCCGGGAACCTCGATCGGTCGGGAGCCGGTCGCGACGATCGCATGGTCGAACTCGTAGGTTTCCTCACCGCCGTCGAGCAGGTCGACCGTCAGTGTGTGCTTGTCATCGAAGGTCGCCCACCCTTCGACCAGGTTGACGCGGTTGGCTTTACAGAGCTTCTCGACGGCCCCGGTAAGGGTGTCGACGACGCCGTCCTTCCAGGCGACCATCTCGCCGAAGTCGACTTCGGGATCGGCGTACACGCCCATGTCCTCGGCGTGACTGGCGTCGTAGGCCACGTTCGTCGCGTGGATGAGAGCTTTCGAGGGGATACAACCGAAGTTCAAGCACGTCCCGCCGAACGCCTCGGCCTCGATGAGAGTCACGTCCAGGTCCAGCTGCGCGGCCCGAATGGCCGCAACGTACCCGCCGGTTCCCGCCCCGACGATCGCCACCTCCGTCCGGTTCGGCTCCGAAGTGTCTGCCATATCCGGTCCCTTCTGGCTGGGGGCTATTGAGCGGTTTCATTCGGTCCGCGGGACGAAACGCCTATGCGCCGACCGCCCGTCCCGTCTTCCAGATGGACGTCGCCAGCGTGGTGCCCGAATTCGCCGACCTGTTTTCCTTTGATGCCTTCAACGAGATGCAGCGGACGGTGCTCCCGGCCGTGCTGGAACGGGAGGACAACGCCGTCATCAGCGCGCCCACGGCCAGCGGGAAGACAGCCCTCGCGGAACTCGCGATGATCAAGACCCTCACCGGGGGCGGCACTGCGCTTTTTATCGCGCCCATGCGGGCGCTCACGAACGAGAAAGAAAGCGAGTGGGAACGCATCGAGGAGCTGGGGTATTCGGTGTACGTCGTGACCGGGGAGCGGGATCTCAACCCCCGCCGAGCAAAGCGGGCGGATGTCCTCGTGATGACCCCCGAAAAGGTCGACTCGGCGACCCGAAAACACGAGACCCCGCGATATGCCTTCGTCAACGACGTCGACCTCGTGATCATCGACGAGGTCCACCTGCTCGATTCACGGTCCAGGGGAAGCGTGCTCGAGGTCGTCGTCTCACGACTCCGCCGGCTGGTCGATCCGCGCTTTGTCGCCCTCTCCGCGACCATGCAAAACATCGAGGAGGTGGCCGCCTGGCTCGAGGCGCCCGAGGAAACGACCTTTGCCTTTGGCCAATCCTATCGACCGGTCGACCTCCACGCCGGGGTGAAAACCTACACCCACGGCGAGAACGCCTTTGCCGATAAGTATCACCGCCTGTATACGGCCATTGACGCGGCTGAACCACATCTCGAGGAGGACGGGCAAGCCCTCGTCTTCGTCTCCTCGCGCCAGGATACGGTCAAAGCCGCCGAAAAGGCCCGAGATATCGTCACCGAACGGGACATCGCCATGGGTGATCGGGGCGATTATGACTTCCACACCGAAACGCAGGTCCTGGACAACGACACGCTCCGCCAGTCCGTCATCGACGGCATCGCCTTTCACCACGCCGGCCTGTCGAAATCGGACAAGGATCACGTCGAGGCGTGGTTCCGCGAGGGGCGGATCGACCTGCTCTTTTCGACCTCCACACTCGCCTGGGGCGTGAACCTCCCGGCTCGGTGTGTCGTGATTCGGGACACGAAACTGCATGACCCGCTGGAAGGCGAGGTCGACATGAGTCCACTCGACATCCTCCAGATGCTCGGGCGGGCGGGCCGGCCGGGATACGACGACGTCGGCTACGGCTGGATCGTCGCCGATCGCAAGGAGGCCGACAAATACCGTCGATTGCTGCGCGAAGGCAAGGAAATCGAATCCCGCCTCGACGAAAGCTTCCCGGAACATCTCAACGCCGAAATCGCCCTCGGGACGATAACAGGCGTCGAGGACGCCCTCGCCTGGCTCGAAACGACCTTCTACTTCCAGCGGGCCGGGTACGAGCCCGGGGAGGCCGCCGCCGACGTCCGCGAACGCGTTCGTTCGGTCCTTGAGGATCTGCAGGACCGGGGCTTCGTCGAACAGGCCGAGGACGGGACGCTGCAGGCGACCCCGACGGGCCAACTCGCTTCCCGCTACTACCTCCGGCTCCCGACCGCCGAACGGTTTCGCGAACTGGTCACCGTCGAGCCCGAGGACCGGGAGATCCTGCGGACAGTCACTCGGGCCAAGGAGTTCGATAGCGTGAGTGCGAGAGGGGACGAACGGGACGCCATCGAATCCGTGCTCGGTCCGGGCTCCGGCTCCGTCGATCAGGGGGCGCGGAAGGTACTCGCGATCCTCGAAGCCAGCATGAACGGGGCGCTCCCGCCCGAACTCCGCTCTGACGCCTGGATCATCCAGCAGAACGCCCGGCGGTTGTTACACGCCCTGCGGGCGTTTTTCGATCGGTTCGAACGGCCGGCCGGGGCCAACCGCTGTCGTCGCATCGAGGCGAGAGTCGACACGGGCGTGCCCGCCGAGGCCGTCTCGTTGACGGCGATCGACGGGGTCGGCTCCGGGCGGGGTCGGCGGTTGGCCCAGGCGGGCATCACCGACCCAGCCGGGGTCATCGAGGCCGGCGTTGCCGGTCTCGTCGAGGCCGGACTCAGCGAGGACGTGGCACAGAACGTGTGCCGCCAGGCCGAAGGGGTCCCCCGGATCGAGATCGAGTGGGGCGCGTTTCCGGAGACCATCCCGTCCGGTGAAAACGACCTCCGGCAGGTCGAGATCCGGACGAAAGGCGGGGGTGCCCAGGTCGGGATCCGGGTGACGGTAAACGGGGTCGAGATGACCCGCTCGATCGAATACGTGGCCGACTCGGTGACGGTGCCGGTGGGGGTCTTCGGCGCCGACGCCGAGGAACTCACCTACGCGATCGAGGTGACCTTCCCCGATCACCCGCTCGAACCGACCACGACCTCCCGGACGGTGTCCGTCGAGGACTGAACGTTTATCACCGAAAACCGGGCCAGGGTGGCTCATGGAGGACACGATTCGCGTGATCGCCGGCCGCTGTACGGTTCGCCACGAGGCAGACGAGACGACCGAATCCGAGGGTGACGTTGTGGTCCTTCTCAAGCCCGACAACACGGTCTTGGTGCATGACACCTCGGGATATCGACCGGCGGGGTGGTTGACACGAGCGGACTCGGTTCAGCTGTCGCTCTCGGAGGACGCCGTGGATTTGCGAGCGAGTTCCGACGATGAAACGCTTCGGGTCACCGGCCAGGACCCGACGGTAACCGAATATCCCGCCAGTCCGGCCGGGACGGCTGTGGGAACCTGTCCGACCTGTGAGGAGCCGTTGGTTCGGTCTGGCGGCGAGGTGACCTGTCTCGGCTGTGGGGACAGCTACACGCTTCCGCGGGATGCCACCGTGACGGATGATGCCTGTGAAACCTGCGGGCTCCCGACGATCGACGTGACCCGGGGCACCGACCTGACGGTCTGTCTGGATCGGAACTGTGGGTCGATCGATCAGGCCGTCCGGGACGCCTTCGCGGGCGAGTGGACGTGTCGAACGTGTGGCACCCCTCTCGAAATCGGTCGCAGTCGGACCCTTGGCGCCCAGTGTCCCACGTGTGAGACCCATTTCACGATTCCGGACGGTACCGTCGACGGGCGCTGTGCCTGTGGGTTCCCCTGGTTCGAAACCGAACACGGCGGCCGCTGTCTCGATCCCGACTGTTCGATCGCCCGGCAGGCCTGAGGCAAGCCGGGCAGTCCTTCGCGGACAGCGACACGGGTCGACTGGAGAGAGTCACATTGATGCGGGGCCCGGCCATCTCCCCCGTATGGACGCCTCGCTGCGCGACGGGGAGATCCTGGTCGGTGGCGACGCCAGACAGCGCTTTTACGATTCGCGGGGCTACGGCCAGCCGCGCGGGGGCAACGAGATCGCGCTCGATCCGGTCGAGGCCGCTCACTTGCTCTATCGCGGGGATATCGACGCGGTCGACGGACAGGGGTTTCAGGCCTTTCTGACGAGCCGAACGGCGGGCTTCGGGCCGAAATTTTTGGTCTACCTCGACCTTCGGGACCGTGGGTTCTATCTCTCGCCCGCCCGCGAGGGCTGGGCGCCGGCAGCCATCGGTGCGGATCGGCTCGACGACCTCGACTTCGTCGTCTATCCACGCGGATCGGGGCCGGCTGACGGGGAAATCGCCCACGAGGTTACCGTCGTCGGCGAGCGGGCGACCATCGAAGCCCCCGCACTCGATCCGGGCGTGCTCGCCGTCGTGGACGAGGAGGGGGACCTCACCTATCTGCAGGTCGAGGCGTTCGATCCCAGCGGGGACACGGACTTCGAGCCGACTGGCACCGCGACCGGCACCCTGCTGGATGATCGGGTGCTGGTGTGGGAGCCGCCAGCAGGACTGTTCGAAGACGGCTTCTACGGCCAGCCTGTCGCTGGTCGTGGCGCGTCCCACGACCTGCTTCACCTGTCGCTTTTGGAGGCGGCGGATCTGGCCGCGCGGGGGATCCTCGCGCTCGAATCGGGGGACGGCGTCGACCGCCTGCTCGAACGGGGCCGGGCCGTCGAAGGGGACCGTTTCGACCGCCGGCTGCGGATCTATCGAACGCTCCGCGATCTCGATGCCGTTCCGCGGACGGGCTTCAAGTTCGGTGCCGATTTCCGGGTCTATCGAACCGTCACCTCGGCCGCGGAACTCGGCCATTCGGAGTTCCTGGTCCGGGTCCGACCAGCCAGTCACGGCTTCGGGCCGCGGGATCTGGCCCTCGACGTGCGGATGGCCCAGGGGGTCAGAAAGCGAATGGTTTTTGCGCTCGACGGGGCCAAGGAGGAACAGACACGGTGGCTGTCGGTCGGCCGCCTGACGCCCTAATCATGACTGAGGACACAACGGACGAGACGGCGGTCGCGGGCGCGGACGAGGTCGCCCTCGACCCGTGGGGATCATCGACGATCGCCGATTATCGCTCGCTTTTCGAGGAGTTCGGTATCGAGGCCTTCGAGGAAATCCTGCCGTCGGTTCCGGATCCACATTACCTGATGCGCCGAGCGATCATCTTCGGGCATCGGGATTACGGGCGGGTGCTCGAGGCGATGCAGGCCGGGGAACCCTTTGCGGCCCTGTCCGGGTTCATGCCGACGGGGGATCCCCACATCGGTCACAAGTTGGTCTTCGACGAACTCATCTGGCACCAAAAGCAGGGCGGGGACACCTACGCGCTCATCGCTGACCTGGAGGCCCACAGTGCCCGCGGGCTGTCCTGGGACGAGATCGACGAGCACGCGAAGGATTACCTCCTGTCGCTGCTTGCCTTCGGCTTTGACCCCGAGGCGGGAACGCTTTACCGGCAGTCCGAGCACCGCGAGGTCCAGGATCTAGCTTTCGAGTTGGGGATCGAAACGAACTTCTCCGAACTCGATGCCATCTACGGCTTCGACGGCGAAACTGACGTCTCGCACATGCAAAGTGTGGTCACCCAGATCGCTGACATTCTCTATCCACAACTCGAGGAACCAAAGCCGACGGTCATCCCTGTCGGCCCGGATCAGGATCCACATATGCGCCTCGCGAGGGACGTGACGGCGCGGATGCGGTATTTCGGCGTCACCACGGCCTACGCAAGCTTTGAGGCCGAATCCGAGGAACTGAAGCATCTCGCACGCGCGTACGAATCCCTCTCGGGTGACGGGGACGTTCGCTGTGCGGAGGCCGCCGACTGGCTCGAAGCGTCGACAGAACGTGGGCCCGCCCTCGAGTCGGTCGTCGACAAACTCACCGCGGCCGGGCAAGAACCACTCCGCCCCAGAGTCCGCTTCATCGACCGGAAGGCGACCGATGGGGCCTTCGAAGCGCTCATCGACGCCATCGAGGGCGAAAAACGGGTCTACGACGAACACATCGACGCCTTCGACATGGATCGGGCCGACGCCGAAGCCCTCGCCCGCGAGGTCGAAGTCGAGCACGGCGGGTACGGGTTCCAGCAGCCCTCCTCGATCTACCACCGATTCATGACTGGCCTGACCGGCGGGAAGATGTCCTCCTCGATTCCGGCGAGTCACATCAGCCTCCTCGACGACCCCGAAGACGGGGCCGACAAGGTCAGGTCGGCGACTACGGGCGGGCGCGAAACCGCCGACGAGCAGCGGGAACGCGGCGGGGAACCCGACCAGTGTCCGGTCTACGAACTGTATGCCTACCTCCTGGCCGGCAATGACGACGCCTACGCCGAAACAGTGTACACGGAGTGTGAGACCGGCGAACGGCTCTGTGGTGGGTGCAAGGCCGAGGCCGCGGACGCGATGGAAACGTTTCTCGCCGACCACCAGGAGCGTCGCGAGGAACTCCGCCCGGTCCTCGAGGAGCTGGACGTCGCGATCAGCCCGGATCGGATCTGAGTCCCGAAAACCGGGTTCGCAACGTTTTTCACCGTGCTCGTGGCAGGCCTACGCATGCTTGCCGAATCCGCAAGCGGGATGCACCGTGTCGGCGAACCGCCCCGCAGCCATGGATTCGGCTTCTTTTTCGGGGCCTGACTTGCATCGACCTCGAATTGAGATGACAGCAGACGATGAAACTCCCACCAACGCAAGTCGCGGTGCTCGAATCGGCGAGCGCCGACGACCCGACCGACATCGACGATCTCGCTGCACAGCTCGAAGCAAAACCAGAAACGGTCACCGGCGCGGCCTTCGCCCTCGAGGCGGAGGGCCTGCTTTCGGTCTCGGAGACCGAGGAAATCGAGGTCTCGCTGACCGAGGAGGGCCGCCATTACGCCGACACCGGGCTCCCGGAGGTCCGGCTATACCGTGTGGCAACAGCGGCCGGTGCCGACAGCACCCCCGTTTCGATGGGCGAGGTGATCGGCGCGGCCGACCTCGACGGCCAGGCCGTGGACATCGCGCTCTCGAATTTCGCCCGGAAGGGGTACGGCCACCTCGACTCGGGCGAACTCACCGCCGCTTCCGAGGCCGACCCGGACTCGGACGAGGAGGCTGCCGCGCTCGAAGCCGTCGCCAACGGCGAGCAAATCGATGCTGACGTCCGAGCGTCCCTGGAATCTCGGAACCTGATCGAAACGACCGAACGAACCCGGCGGGCGGTGACGCTGACCGACGACGGAGTGACTGAGCTCATGGCCGGGGTGGAGGCAGCCGAACGGGTCGATCGCCTGACGCCCGAGCTTCTCAGTTCGGGGGAGTGGGCCGACCGTTCCTTCGCCGATTACAACGTCGAGGCCGACGCCGAGGCGCCGACACCCGGGAAGCGACACATCCTTCGACAGGCCGCAAAACGGGTGAAAGAGGTCCTCGTCGGGATGGGCTTCCAGGAGATGCAGGGGCCACACGTGGACGCGGATTTCTGGATCAACGACTGTCTGTTCATGCCCCAGGACCATCCCGCGCGGACCCACTGGGACCGCTTCGCGCTCGAAAGCCCGAACAAGATCGACGACCTCCCGGCGGAGTTGGTCGACCGCGTCGAGCGAGCCCATCGGGAGGGGGTCGGCGAGGACGGCGACGGCTATCACTCGCCGTGGACGCGGGATTTCGCCTCGGAACTGGCATTGCGGGGGCATACGACTTCGCTTTCTGCCAGATACCTGTCCGGGGAACAGGTCGGGGACCTCGAACCGCCCCAGCGGTACTTCAGCGTGGAGAAGGCCTATCGGAACGACACGCTCGACGCGACCCATCTCCTCGAGTTCTTCCAGATCGAGGGGTGGGTGATGGCCGAGGACCTCACCGTCAGGGACCTGATGGGGACGTTTACGGAGTTCTACAGCCACTTCGGGATCACCGATCTCCGCTTCAAACCGACCTACAACCCCTACACGGAGCCGAGTTTCGAGCTCTTTGGCCGCCATCCGGAGACTGACGAACTCATCGAGATCGGTAACAGCGGGATCTTCCGGCCGGAAATGCTGGAGCCCCTCGGGGTCGAGGCCGACGTGATGGCCTGGGGCCTGGCCCTCGAACGCCTCCTGATGCTCGTGACCGGGTTCGAGGACATCCGTGACGTCCACGGGACCCTGACCGATCTTGACTTCCTGCGGTCCGTGGAGGTGGAGTACTGATGCCGGTCGTCGACGTCGATCCGGACGAACTGCGGGAGCTGACCGGCCATTCGGAGAAAACTGATGACGAACTCAAAGACGACCTCTTCGCCCTGGGCATCGAGTACGAGGGCGACACCGAGGACGGTAAACTGCGTCTGGAGTTCGAGGCCGACCGGCTCGACCGCCTCTCGATCACTGGGATCGCCCGCTCGCTGAGGCACCAGTACGGTGATCTGACGGGCATCCACGTGCCCGACACGAACGACCCGGACTGGACGATCGAGGTCGGTGAGACCGTTCCCGAACAACGCCCCTACGTCACCGGCGCCATCGTCCGGGGCCTCGATCTGGACGAGCAGGACCTGGAAGCGATCATTCAGCTCCAGGAGAAGCTCCACGCGACGATGGGGCGCAAACGGGCCAAGGGGGCGATCGGGGTCCACGATCTGACGATGCTCAAAGGAGCCGGTGGGGGCGCGGGCGAGAACTCCATCCGCTATGTCGGGGTCGAGCCGGAAGGGGAGCGGTTCGTCCCGCTTGACAGCGAACAGGCGATGACTCCGGCACAGGTCCTCACGGACCACCCGACCGGGCGGGAATACGCACCCCGCGTCGCGGACTACGATCGGTACCCCGCCATCTACGACGAAATCGGGCTGTTCAGCTTCCCGCCAGTCATCAACGGCAAGCGGACCGAGGTCTCGGTCGAATCGCGGGACCTACTCATCGAGTTGACGGGGACCGATCAGTGGACGATCGACAAGATGCTCGCGATCCTCGTGTACGCCTTAGACGCCCGCGGCGGGCAAATCGAGGAGGTGACCGTCTCCTACCCCGATCGCGACCTCGTCAGGCCGGATCTCTCCCTGTCGACGAAATCACTCAGTCTCGAGCGGGTCGAGAACACCCTCGGCATCGATCTCGACCCCGAGGAACTGCGGGATCTGCTCGGCCGGGCTGGCCTCGGAGTTGCGGACGGAAGCGACGAGCAATCAGGGGCGTTCGACGTTCAGATCCCGCCCTACCGGGTCGACGTGTTGCACCCCGTCGACCTCGTTGATGATGTCGGGCGGGCGTACGGCTTCAATCAGCTGGTCCCCCGCTATCCGGACGTGAGTACGGTTGGCAGTCGAACCGTCGAATCACGTCACGAGGAGGCTGTGCGGGACCTGCTTGTCGGGCTCGGATTCGAGGACCTCCTCAATTTCAACCTGACCAGCCGGCCCGAACTGTTCGATCGGATGAACCTCGACGCAGGTTCAGGGGTCTATGGGGCCGGCGAACCGCCGGAACTCTTCGAATCCTACAGCGAGGACTTCACGGTCCTGCGGACCTGGGCACTCCCCTCGCTCATGCAGGTCCTCGAAAACAACACCCACCGCTCCTATCCACAGCATCTCTCGGAGATCGGCTTCGTGGCCGAAATCGACGAGTCGACGGTCACGAACGTTGGGGAGGGACGGTCGGTTGCCGCCGTCCTCGCTGGGCCGGAGGCATCATACGAGGACGCCAAGGGGCGATTGCAGGTCCTCGCTGCGCACTTCGGGGCCGACGTCGAGACGTCGGCGACAGAGCACCCGAGCTTCATCGACGGCCGGGTCGCGACCGTGGTCCTGGACGGCGAGCCCGTCGGGATCATCGGGGAGCTTCACCCGTCAGTGCTTGTCGAACACGATCTAGAGGTGCCCGTCGCCGGGTTCGAATTCGACGTCGCGGCGTTGCGGTAACCGACCGAGCCAGGGGTTCTAATCCAGGTCCGCTCCGACGGCCTCCTCGATCGAATCGAACCCATCCTGCGCAAGTAAGTCGAGTAGCCCTTGGTTGATGTCCCGCGCGACGGTCGGTCCCTGGTAGATGAAGCCGGTGTACAGCTGGACGAGGTCGGCCCCGGCCCGGATCTTCTCGTAGGCGTCCCTGGCCGTGAACACCCCACCGACGCCGATGAGTGGGAGGTCTGTACGCCCAGCGACAAACCGGATGGTCTCGGTGGCCCGGTCCGCGATCGGCTTGCCCGAGAGGCCACCGTCCTCCGCGACGTGGGGGCCCCGAAGCGAGTCGGGCCGCTTGATGGTCGTGTTCGTGGCGACGATTCCGTCGAGGCCGACCGACTCGGCCAACTCGACCACGTCGGCGATCGCCGTCTCGTGGAGGTCCGGCGAGAGCTTCACGAGTAAGGGCTGGGCCCCGGCATCGGTAAGCGTGGTGAGGATGCGCTCGAGGGGCTCTCGGTCCTGTAGCTCTCTGAGGCCGGGCGTGTTCGGACTCGAGACGTTGACGACGAAGAAATCCGCGTGTGGGGCAAGTCGCTCGTATGTGTACAGGTAGTCATCGGCGGCTTCCGAAAGCGGGGTCGTCTTCGTTTTCCCGATGTTGGCCCCGATCGGCACGGACGGGTCCATGCCAGCGAGTCGCTGTGCGACGACGTCCGCGCCCGCGTTATTGAACCCCATCCGGTTGATGATCGCTTTGTTCTCGGGGAGCCTGAACAGGCGGGGACGCGGATTGCCGGCCTGTCCCTCGGCCGTGACAGCTCCGATTTCGACGTGACCGAAGCCGAGCGCACCCAGCATCTCCGGGATTCGGGCGTTCTTGTCGAAACCTGCGGCGACACCGACGGGATTGGGGAACTCGGTCCCGAAGACGGTCGTTTCGAGGGCGGGATCGGTGACCGCCAACTGGCCCTCGATGGCAGCACGGAGTGGCTCCCATTGGCCGGCTCGGAGCGCGGTCACGACCGTCTCGTGGGCCGTTTCGGGCGGCAATTGAAAGAAGAGCCGCCGGAGGGCAGGATACATGGCGGTCAGAAATCGTGTTCCACGTCCTCGGGATCGGCCTTCTGGATGATTATCTTGTCCTCGCGCACCCGTACGAAGACCTCGTCGCCGATTTCGAGGCCGGCGACGGCGAGTTCGTCCTCGTGGAGGTTCACGTGGGCGTTGTGGTACGTGTCATCGTCGCCTTTGGCGCCCGACGGGCTGAGCGTCTTCTTTCGAACCATCGCGGGATCTTAGGTGCCCTTGGCAACACCTGATACTTAAGTTCTTTCGACTGTCGCTTCCAGCGTTGGGTCCCGACGGGGCAAAAGTCGACGACTGAACCTCGATTTCCCTCTCATAGGCCGATATATTTATACCACATTCTTGTGTTTGGTTCGCATGGGACATAATCATGGTACGAGAGGACGGCAAGCGGAACTTTGCACTGCGTGAGAGTGACGGCTCGGAACCGAGCGTATTTAGCGGGAATACGCCACGACAAGCAGCCAAAAAAGCGGCCAGACGGCTGGAGGACGTGGGTGATGCTGAATCCTCAGCTCCACGGCAGGAGATCCAGCTCCGCGAGAAGGGGACTGACAAGGTACATATCTACGAGGCGTGGGCCTGGAACGAATCGTCGCCGGACGATTCGCCGGACTGGATGCCAAACGAAATCACGAAAGGGAACGTATCAAAACAGGGAATCGACCACCTCGAAGACGTCTAGACGAAACGCCTACCCGCCCGCCGTCCGAGGGGACGTATGCGCGGTCTCCACTCGGCCCGACCAGGCGGACGACCGCGGGATGACCGGCCGCCCTCCGACCGCGCGATATCGTTTGAAGTGACTACTGTTTCTCATTCCTGTGTCCCTGTCCGTTGACAGCCCAGTGGCTCGCGCAATCGACTGGTGTCTCGGCCGAACGAGCCGGAATTGAAGGGTTGCCAAAGAGCCTGTCGATCCCGCCGCCGTCCTGCCATGAAACACCGTCACGAACCGGGTTCGGTTCGACGGCCTTATACGGAACCCGGGCTTCGGATGTGATGTGAAGGTGAGGTGGCCCAGGTGACTGGCGCCACTGATGTACGATGCCGACATCGAGCCGGTCTGGTTCGATGCCCTTATGTACGACCCGGCGATTCGGATTGAATGCGTTCGGCGGACGGCTGCAGTGCCGGTCCGCCCTCCGATCGCCGGGAAACCCGTGCCACCGAGGCACGGGTCGTTATTCGGCATCGGTTTCCGATGGTTCGTTCATCGGAGTCGGGCCCCTTCGATGGGTTTAACACCCTTCGATGACTATCTACGGGTCCGGAGGAAATGAGGATTCCACCCCTGCGGTCCGCCGTACAGATGGGATCTGATGTTAGCCTTGATGGTTTGGTGATATCCGGTCGGCCACGTTCGTCGTGGCCTACCGATACCCGCCAACCAGAGTGACTCTCTCTGGCCGCCGGGGTCTTTCCCCGGCACATTCCGGTTGATCCTGCCGGAGGCCATTGCTATCGGAGTCCGATTTAGCCATGCTAGTCGCACGGGTTTAGACCCGTGGCGAAAAGCTCAGTAACACGTGGCCAAGCTACCCTGTGGACTGGAATAACTTCGGGAAACTGAGGACAATTCCGGGTAACGCTCCCCTATTGGAATATGGGGAGCTGGAAATGCGTCAAGCGCCACAGGATGCGGCTGCGGCCGATTAGGTTGACGGTGGGGTAACGGCCCACCGTGCCCATAATCGG
>CAZVCA010000037.1:0-17131 GCA_964626045.1 uncultured Halobacteriales archaeon
CGAGGGTACACACCGCGGCTCCGACACCGACGCCGGGGAGCGCCGCGGAGAGCCGCGGTTGCCCCGCCCAGACGACGCGTTCGTCGCCGCGTCGGAACCACCAGTCGTCGCTCATCGCTCGTCGACAGTCGTCTCGCCGCCGGGGTGTTGTGCGTTGCCGGCCGAGCCGTCTCCGTCGCTGTCGGCCAGTTCCCGGCGGATCGCCCGGAGTTCGTGGAGGACCTCGTCGAGCACGTCGTCGGCGTCGGTTCCCGACTCTCCGTCGCCGTTTTCTCGGGCGTCAACCTCCCGTGCGATCAGCTCCTGTACGGACGCCGGATCCGGGACGCTGCGGAACTTGAGTTCGACGCCCGACCCGCCGGCTGTGCTGATGTCGACGGACCCGTAGCCGAACGACGACCCCAGCGCCGACTGCGAGTAGGAGATGTTCTGTACCTTGTCGAACCCGATCTGTTGGACGTCCCGCGAGAGGATCCCGCGTTTGCTGTAGAGCCCGCGGTTCGTGACGACGTAGTTCGTGTTCGTGTACTGGAGGTACGAGCCGACGAGGATCGGGATCCCGAGGAGGACCAACGAAAGCGGGATCCCGATGATGAACGCGGACACGAGACTGTACTTGTGCGGTGTACTTGCCCATTGAATCGATTCGTTATCCCCAAGCGTCAACCACTCGAGGTTGAGGCCGGCCGTCTCAGCCGCGTCGCGTTTCGGAGTGTCCTGGAGGGCCGTATCGGACATATATCCGTCACGATGGTCGAGTCACAAAACCGTAGCGACTCCGAACAGCCGAGACGACGACCTTTATACGGATTTGGCGAAGTGGTCTGCGATCGCTGTGGTAAACGGTGTCACCCTGATTCTACGAGCACGACGAGCCGGTCAGTGCGGACAGTTCGTCTATCGCCAAGTTGGTTTCTGGTAGAAACCGAACGAACGGCTATACTCCCGGCGCTTCATTCGGGAAACGCAACTGATGACAGACTCAATGCACGCCGTTCGCTACCACGAGCTCGGCGATGAGGCAGTTCTCGAGCACGAGCCGGCCCCAGTCCCCGAGCCAGAAGCTGACGAGGTGTTGCTCAAAGTCGAAGCCGCGGGCGTAAACCCCATCGATTGGAAGACCAGAAACCCCGAGAACGGCGGTCTCGGTCAAAACGTTCGCGGCCTCAACGAAGACGTCTCGTTCCCGATCACACCCGGCTGGGACGTCTCCGGCCGTGTGGAGACACTCGGCGAGGACGTGAGCAGTTGGGAGCACGGAGACGCGGTGTACGGAATGCTCCGGTTCCCGGCACTGGCCGGCACGTACGCCGAGTACGTAACTGCCCCCGCCGACGAAATCGCCCGAAAGCCGTCCTCGCTCTCGCACCCCGAAGCGGCCGCAATCCCCATGGTCTCGCTGACCGCCTGGCAGGCGCTGTTCGACGCCGCGGACGTGTCCGCGGGTGACCGGGTGTTAGTGCACGCAGCCGCCGGCGGCGTCGGTCACATGGCAGTACAGTTCGCGAACGAGCACGGTGCACACGTCGTCGGGACCGCGTCCGGGAGCAACGAAGCGTTCCTCCGGGACCTCGGCGTCGACGAGTTCGTGAACTACCGCAAAGAAGAGTTCGAGGCGGTGGTAGACCCCGTCGACGTCGTGGTCGACCCGGTCGGTGGCGAAACGCTCTCTCGGTCGTTCGACGCGCTCGCTGACGGTGGTGTGGTGGTGTCGCTGCTGCGCGAGCCGGCACAGGAGACGGCCGACCGGCACAACGCCGACGGGGAACTCGTGTTCGTCGAGCCGAACACCGAGTACCTCGACCGGATCCGCGCTCTCGTCGACGACGAAGGTGTCCACCCGCACATTCGAGAGACACTTCCGCTCGAAGACGCCGCTGAAAGCCAACGGATAGTCAAATCGGGGCACGGACGGGGAAAGGTAGTTCTCAACGTAAACTAACGCCTCTCAGGGGGAATCGACGAAGAGTTTCGCGACCCACGCTTCTGCGCGCTGGAGTCGGTACTGGACCGTCGACCGTGGCAGATCGAGGTGGTCGGCCAGTTCCGCGGTGTTGATCTCCCGCGGGGTCTCGTAGTATCCCTGTTCGACGGCGGTTTCGAGAGCGTGTCGCTGCTCGTACGGAAGGTCCACGAGCGAGAGAACGTCGTCTTCCCACTCGGTGAGTTCGGACAGCTGGTTCAGCCGGATTTCGATGCCGTCTGTCACGCCTGCACGGAGCGACTCGTAGAACGGCCCAGCACGGAATTCCGTCGGCGAGAGTACGCGCCAGATGTACCGACTGTCTCGGCGCTTGGCTTCGAACAACAGCCCGGTCCCGAAGGTTTCGGTCGCGAGGTGGGGAACCGAGTGGCAGTCGTCGATCGCCACTCCATGCGTGTACACCGTTCTGCTCGTGGGAGTCGAGGTAAGCAGCTCGTGGTCCCACTCTGTGGTGCAGGTTTCGTCTGTGAGACACTCGTTACAGTCGGTCGAATCGAAAAGCGTCGCCTCAAGTCGGTCGAGCGCCTCTGCGGGACCGGTGATGCGGTCGATTCTCCAGAGGCTCTGGCTCGTCACCGAGAAATTGATCGTCTTTGATATCATACGCTTATTTTCAATAAATATGTCCATCACGGAGTCGACGCCGGGCTGATAGCGAAGTTCGATCACGAGCTCTCGCATTTGGGTGTCGTATCACGGGCGACGGGACGGTAAGAGTGAGGCGGTCGACGTTTCGAGTGGTCTGTACTTAAAAGCGACCGCCTAACCGGCTATACTGAGCGGATCGAGTTGGAGTTCGCGGAGCGAGTGGACTCCCCACGGGGTCATCGAAACCGGTGTTCGACTCCACCTTGCTGTCCTGTCTCTTTTAATACCGATCAGGATCTTGCGGAGTTGGGTGTCGGGCGGAGCCGGACAGCGATCCGCAACCGGATTCGAACGGCCGGTGTACAGCCGGCTGCCGGCGCAAGCCCCACGCGTTGTGGTCGACGAGACTGCGATTCGGGTCGACACAGACCGATCCCGGCTGTACGCTGCCGTCGACCCCCGCGTGAACGAGTTCCTCCGTGCCGAGGTGTTTCCCGCCCAAAATCAACGACTCACGCCCCTGTGGCCTCGCGAAAGAGCCCGAACCCGTCGGATTCGAGTATGACAGCGATCACCGACCGGGTCGTTGTGAGCGTTGACGGTGTCCCCTCCGTGGATTCACCGTTTCGCCGCCAACGACAGCTTCGACGTTCGAATCGGAGGCAGTCCGAGCCGGTACCACCCCGACGGCGCGACGATCGCAGATAATGAATCGCCCCGCAGTAGCGCGCACAGGACCGTACCACGTTCGCACTAATATCGGGAATCCGCCTCGTCGATAAGTCCCCCACAGTCCGAGACCGAGACCCGGTGTCGCGCGTGGTACTGATAAGCCGACAACGATGCGACCCCGCCGAGCAGGACGATACCGGGGAGCATCCAGCTCTCGGGTAGCAGCTCTACCACGCCGCTGATCGACGCGACGGCGGCCAGCGTGGCCGCCCCGAAGACAAGGGCGTACTCCCGGTGCCACGACGGTCCGCACTCAACGCCGGCAAACCGCAGCAGCTGTTTGGTCTCGGGCGTGTGTGCGATCCGGACCGCTCGCTCGTCTTCGTCGTGGTGGACGACGTTTGCTCCCGCCAACTGCGGAACGTGACTCTGGTAGAGAGCGACGTAAACGCTCTGGAGTGTACTGTCGTCGACCTCCTCCGGGTCGATGCCGTTTATCCCGGCGGCGATCTCAGCTGCGACCGTCTCGAGCTGGACTTTCTCGTCGCGCTCCGCGAGTAAACACAGCATATGCCGTCTCCGCTCGTTGCTCAGCAGCATGAAGGCCGTGTCCACTGTCAACTTGTCTTGTTCGTCTGACGGCACACGGACAGAGACGAGACACCATTGCTTTGTAAATGTTTGATTACCCGGCTTACACCGGCAGCGTCGTCCGAGCAAAGAGGATCGACGATCGGTGTTACCAGTCGCGGTTCGCCGCTGGTGTCGGTCCGGCGCGTGGTCCGGGCTTCGATCGCGTCCCGGCGGGCGAGTGCCGACGGGTCGCTGGCCGGACCGGCCGACCGGTCGCTTCCCGACGCGGATCCCCAGTAACGGGGACATTACCGGAAATACAGTCGGTTACAAAGTGCAATCGCCGGCACCACTAACGCAATGTACGGGGCTTTCAATCTGCTACGAGACCCGAAGTACACCGGGGAGAACCGTTGCTGGAAATGTACGGTGGTTAATGTTTTGCTGACACTCATACTAACCGCCGTCATCGCCGGAGTCAACCTCATCGCCGGAAGCGTCGTGCTGGTCGTCGCGTTCGGCACGATCTACTTCCGGGGCTATCTGATTCCGGGCACGCCGTGGCTCACCAAGCGGTATCTCCCGCACGGCGTTCTCGCCTGGTTCGGGACGCACGGAACCGGCGCGGCTGACGATCGCACGATCGAGTCCGTACTCGTCGAGGCGGAGGCGGTTCGTCCCGCTGGCGACGACCTCGTCCTCGATCAGGAGTTCAAGCGTCAGTGGCGGGAGCGCATCCGCGAGCTCCGGGGTGAAGAAGACGTCGTCGGGATGCTCCGAACGATCGGTGGCCTCGGTGCGTTGAGGTCGGAGGAAGTGACTGTCGCCGCCCTCGACGACGCGTTCGTCGCTATGGTCGACGACGTCCGGGTCGGACGGTGGGAGTCGCGTGGCGCGTTCCTGGCCGACGTCGCGGCAGCCCGAGAGCTTGAGCCGCGGCTCGACGGCTGGGATCGCCTCTCATTCGACGAGCGAACCGCGGTACTCGGCGGGCTCCGCCTCTGGCTGGACTGGTGTCCGCTCTGTGACGGCCACGTCGCCCTCGGAACCGAGACGGTCGAATCCTGCTGTCGAACCGTCGAGGTCGTCGCCGGAACCTGTCGGGACTGTGGCCGCCGCGTGTTCGAAGTCGACGCGCCCGACGACGGCGTGGCGGTTGAATCCGCCTGAACTACCGGGTCAGGCTCCGGAGATAGATCCAGCGACGACGCCAGATCTGGTAGCTCGCGGAGAGCGCCAGAAGCGCCAGCAAGACCGTCACCACCGGGGTTATCTCGACGGTCCGGAACACCCAGACCTCTAGTTCGACCAGCAACACCGTCATCAGGCTCGTAACTGCGAAGAGCTGGTAGTACTCCCCCCAAGAGTGGCCGTGGAGCGATCGGAGCCGCATATACCGATCGACTTCGCGTGCGTTCGCCGTGAGCGAAACGACGTTCGACTCTCTGTCGTAGACGGCAACGTCCGACTGCTCCAGTTTCGGGAGGTGGGTTTGGTGAAGCGAACTGTACACGCTCCGTCGGAGCGCGGCCGGCGACGGCTGCTCGTCGCACTCCGAGTCGGCGATCGTTTCCACCAGCTCGTCCACGTGGAGCGCTCCCCCCCTGTCGCACAGACAACGCAGCGCGCGCCGTCGTCGCTCGTTTCTGAGTACGTCGTGTATCTCGGGCTCGGCGATCCGGTTTCGCCACGGGAGCCGCAGCGAAGCTCGGTCGCTCACTCCCATTCTCTGCGCACCCGGCGTGTGTCACAGCGGCGTCGCCCGTGAACTGTCAGTGCGGATCGGGTTCGCATCACACCGCTGTGGTTCCGTCGTATCCACTTTGGAATCGACGCATTTCCACGAAAACGGCGGCCTACTACGGGTCGTCCGGACGGAGAAGGGGGCCACTTACCCCGATATTCGGCCGTTATTTCAGTAATCTGGTTACTTGCAAAGTGGTGGGGGTGTCTGAACGAAAGTAGCTCCCACACGGCTGCCGGGAGCACACAAACTATGGCAAACGACAATCCAGACAGATTCCACCTGTCGCGGCGGAAGACGCTTGCTGCGCTCGGAACGATCGGTGCTGCCTCTGCCGGGGCAGGACTGGGAACGTCGGCGTTCCTCAGCGACGAGGAAACGTACGAAAACAACACCCTCACGGCCGGCTCGCTCGATCTCAAAGTCGACTGGGAGGAACACTACTACAACGGGACGGGCGATGCGGCCTCGCTCGTCGAGATAGCGGACAACGAGTCCGAAGCAGACTACCTCCTCCCGGCGATAGAGCCGCTGGCCGAGCCCCTTGACGTTGATCTCGAAAACGGCGAGTACGTGAACGGGGTAGTCAACACCATTCGGGCGAGAGACGAGGCCAGACCGATCGCGCTGAACTTCGTCGAGGGTTCCGACCAAGACGAGTTCTGGAATGCGACCGCCATCGAGGCGTTTCCCGACCCGGATAACAACGGGATTCAGGGCGAACAGGCCGAGGGGTCGGACTTCGAGTACGAGCCCTGCACGGACGGTGCGGACCTCGACGAGGATCTCGACCCGCGCCGCGATGGCCCGGCGGTCCGGACCGAAAACGACGACACGCTCACCACCGTGGAGGGCGAAGACGACGTGATCAACCCGCTGATCAACCTGAGCGACGTCAAGCCCGGTGACTTCGGGGAACTCACGCTGAGCTTTCATCTCTGTGACAACGACGGCTACGTCTGGCTGACCGGTGAGCTGCTCGATAACGCCGAAAACGGGGTCACGGAGCCGGAAGCCGAGGACCCCGACGAAAACGACGGAGAAGGCGTCGCCAACGAGCGCGCGGGCGACGACATGAGCGGCGAGCTCGCCGACAACATCCTCACTCGGATCTGGTACGACGACGGCAACAACCAAGTCGACGAGGAGACGGGCGAACTCGACATCATGCTCGCCGTCGACACGTCCGGTTCGATCGAAGGAGACGATCAAGCGGCGATCGAGGAGGGTGTCAATCAGTTCATCACCGAGCTTGAGGAACTCCAAAACGTCCAAGTCGGGACGCTCACCTTCGGAGACAACGACGTCAACAATCTCAATACGCTCGACGACCCCGCGAACGTCTCGGTGTCGTTGGCCCCCGGGGACTTCGACGGGAACACGCCGCTGCCGGCGGCGATAGACATCGCCGACCAAGTGGTCCGCGATTCGGGCTCCGGCGCTCGTGCGGGAGCACAGAAGACCGTCGTCGTCTTCACCGACGGCGGGCCCAACTACGAAAACGAGAACTACTCCGTAGGCGGGTTCGAGGCTCCTCGCGGAGCCGACGACCCGGGATTCTCCGACGACGATGCCACCGACAGCTACGACTCGGGGACAGCCGATGGCGACGTCGACGTAGACGAGATGGGCGAGACCGCCCTCGTGGCGGAGACGGTCAGAGACGGGACGACACAGATCGCGACCATCTTCATCGGCGCCGACGACGAGACGGGGGCGATGACCGAAGGTGCGGAAGGTGAGTACGGCGACCTTCCGTCCTACCTCGCCGATGAGATCGCCTCGCCCGCCTCCAGCTTCACCGTCGACTTCGGCGACTTGGCGGATCTCGCGGCACAGCTCGAAGACGCCATTACTGTCGGCGAGGAGGTGTTCTTCCTCGGGACGCTCGCCGAGGCCATGGGGAGCCTTGAGTCTGGAAGCGGAATTCCGCTCGACGGAGACCTCTCGACGGCCTTCAACGAGCTCGAAGACCCCGACGACGACGACAACCGGGAGTGTTTCGAGGGAGAGACGACGAACTACATCGGCTTCGAGTGGTGGCTCCCGCTGAACCACGCCAACCAGATCCAGACGGACAGCGTCGCGTTCGATCTGGGCTTCTACACCGAGCAGTGCCGGCACAACGACGGCGCCGGTATGACGCCGGAGGAGATGGACAACGGGACCGATACCAACGGGACCGAGAACGGGACCATGAACGGGACGACGAACGAGACCCTAGACGGCGCGGCGGACTGAGCTCCCGGCTGAACTCGGCCGCGCCCCGTGCGGCCACGACCCACATGGTGTACGGCGGTTCGACTCCGCCGGTGGGTCTTTGCCGGCCACGTCGACCCGCAGACCGCGGAAAAGCCGGTCACTGTGACACGGCTCAAAACTCCACGGCTTCAGCCGCTGGTGATTTAACGCGGCGTTACTGCCGATACGTCGTCCATTACTACTACGACATCCGCCCAAGGTGAGTCTGCAACCATGACAGCTGAACCAATGGTTCGAGTGGGCCACTGTAGCCCCGACGCACCGAACGTAGACGTCCGAGTCGACGGCGCCGTCGTCTTTGAAGACGTTGCCTTCGAATCGATCACCGACTACGCCGAACTCTCAGCGGGAAGCCACGAGGTGACGGTCGCTCCGCACGGCGACGACGACGCCGTTCTGGAGGCGACCCTCGAACTGGATGCGGGAACCCGGTACAGCGCGTTGGCAACCGGAATGGTCGGCGATGACGACCTTCAAGCGACTGTCTTCACCGACGACCCGGGCACCGTTGCCGACGGCCAAACGCACGTCCGAGCCATCCACTGCTCGCCGGACGCCCCGGCGGTCGACATCCGGGTCGCCGACGGCGGTCCGATGCTGTGTGAAGACGTCTCGTTCCGAGAGGCGAGCGAGTACACGCCGGTCGACGCCGGCAGCTACGACATTGAGATCGTCCCCTCCGGAACCGACGACGTGGCGCTGTCGCTCCCGAACACCACTCTCGCGGGCGGCACGGCGGCGTCGGCGATCGCGGAGGGTCGTCTCGCCGACGACTCGCTCACGGCGATCATCGCCGAAGACACTCTCAAAGAACTGGCGGCGGACGACGACGACGACTGACGCAGACGGAGTCAATCGGCCGAGGAAACCGCTCGTCGGCTGACTCCGGTGCGGCTTTTCTAACTCACCGCGGTGGGCCGGCTCGCGGTCGTCCCACTCTGACCGTCGAATCGAGGACGAGCGATCTGGTCTCCACGACGATCTCTCCGGTTCACCGGTCGGCAAGTCGAACGCAACCGACGAGCCGCCAGCGCCCGAGACCCCGACCGTGTTCTCGGCGATGAGGGATGGCCAATCCAGCGAGGAGGCTACTGAGTCGGATCGCGAGCCGGTATTAGTCCGTGAGCCATGAGCCGCCGTGAGACAACGACGAGGCCGTTTCCGAAGCCCTCGCCAAAAATCGCCTGCTCTTGTCTGGTATCGGGCATAATCGAACTCACCAGGATCGTCGACCGGTCGACCAAGAGAAGTCGACCAATCGCCGTCTCACCTTCGGTCGCATCGGTACCGTGTAACCACTCCAGTCCGGAGACGAACGTCGTAGCGTCCGGTACAGCCGATTGAACCTGGTCTTGGAGCGACGTCGTTAACGCACCGACGATCAGCTCGACACCGTTACTGACCTCGTTGAGAGTGTCGACGAGGTCGTCGGTCAGCAGCGATTCGTCGCCGATGACCAGCACGATCTCGTTCGTCGCGTCTCTGATGAGCTCCCCGGTCCGGTTTTCGATCGCAGTCCGCCCGGTCATCGTCCACACCTGTTGGACGGGGGACTCATCGTCTCCGTCGACGACATCAACTGTATCGAGGGCGTCGCGCAGCCGCTCGACGCGCTCCTCGTACTGGTCGCGGAGCGTTTCGGTCGCCTCCCCGAGCGGAGCTGCGCGAAACCGCTGCGGACTCGAATGTTGGATTTCAACCAGCCCCTGGGCCTCAAGAACTCGTATCGCGTCGTACACCCGTGTCCGGGGAACGTCCGTGAGTTCGCTTAGCTTCTTTGCCGTCCCCGTATCGAGACGGGATAACCCAACGAAACATCTGGCCTCGTACTCTTTCAAGCCGAGTTTCTTGAGTACCCTGACTGCCTCCTCCACGTTTTCCGATGTATCCATGTGTCCCAACCTCCCGGGGTAACGGTAGCCTTCCGTGACGGATATGTATTGTCACTCCCGGCATAACAGCGAGTACAGATGCGAACGGTACTGCTCGGTCTCACCCGCGCAATCTGTAGCTGACTGGTAGATCCCCGGTCTATTTGTGACTCGCTTAGTGACACTCAACTCGGAGACTGTTTCCCGTCCCGCAATCCGCTCAAAAAGCGATTCAAAAAGTTACTCGTTTAATCACAAAAGAGCTAAGAGGGCGGACCGTGAGCTTTCGCTTGCACGCAGATCAGTTCTGTGTCCCAACCACCGTACTGCTGCGTGCGAGCCCAGTCGCACCCTCGCGGGGTGCTGGGCTCATTTTCAGGAGTCAGCCAAACCGATGATGGTCGACGATCGGAAGACGCTCGTGAGCGCGCTCGTCGACGGGACAGACGCATCGCCGTCCGACCCACGGTCGGAGACCGCCATCTGGGACGAAGGCGACACGAATAGCCTGGTTGGCGTGCTGAAGGCGATTTTCACGTGGCGGCTACCCGCGGAGAACTCCGAGTAGTGGAGACCGACAGTAAGTCACCCTCGGCGCGGCCTCTGTGTCTCAGATATTTCTGACGGCAGAAACCGTTGCAAAGAGGGTGAACACTCCACCGAGTACGATCGCGATGACCGGTGCGTTCGACGTTTGATTCTTCAAAAACGCATCTCCCGGCTGGTCGGGGGAGACATATGCGGTCGTCTGTGTCCCCTGTTCGTACCCTTCGATGGCTGATTCGGCGCCCGACTGCGTTTCGTAGTTCTGTTCGATATCGGCGGGGTATATCTTCGTTCCAGTGTAGCTATTTCCGTTGTACGTGTACTCAAACTCGACCACCGGATCGAAGTTCGCACCCGGGTTCGAGGACGTTCCACTGTCCGTCTCAACGTCGAGTTCGGTGATAGTCGCATCAACCTCGACCGACTCTCGAACCGCCTCCGTCTGTTGAACGTAATCGTATCCCCCGTAACTGATGATAGCAATCCCAACGAGGACGTACAGCAACGCGCCTTTGAGACTATCGGGACCGGTAATGTTCACACCCGAATCGTCGCCCATACGGTCAATCACCGCGAGACCGTTTACAGCAGGGAGCTTGTCGGGCGTTACTGCGGGGTTCAGGCGACTGTAGCCCGACCCGCCCACGCCACCGAGAGCGGCACGGCAGGCGGAACCCCAAGAGCTGCTGTCTGCGTCGTCTGAATCTCAAATCGTCCCGTCGGAGGGCTGGACACATCGCTTCGACGTTCGTTCGTCTGGCAACTAAAAATTGTATGTCCCTCTCGTAAACCGCCGGCGTCAACGCGCCTGTGACCGGTTACGACCGCCGTCTGAGTCCGGCGGCATCGACCCCTCGTTCCGATAAAACCGCACGACTACCGTGGTGCCCGCGGGACCGGTGGACTGGAACTCAAGTTCAGCGCCCAGTTGGTTTACTGCCCAGTTGACGAACCAGAGTCCGACACCGAGTCCGTGCTCGAGTTGCGTTTCGCTCGATTCGGTCACCAGGTCACGTTCTCGGTCCGGGATTCCGGGACCGTTGTCCGCGATGCGGAGCTGCGGACTGTCATCAGCGGTCGTTTCGACCTCGATGTCGACTCGCGTGGGGTCGTCTGAGTGGACGACGGCGTTCTCGACGAGTTCAGTCAGCAGGCGGCGCACAACGGTTCGATAGGAGGTCAGTTGTAGCCGCTCCGGGGCGGTGACCGAGATGCTGCTCTCCGGGTAGTCCTCACGTGCCGTCGCGGCGACTTCGTGAGCAACAGCAGCGATGTCGACCGTCGACGGAGCGCTGACGCTATCGGTCATGACCGCTTCGGCCTCCCGTGCTTTTCGACTGACAGAGGCGAGCTCGCTGGCACTATCTTGGATGGCCGTCCGGTGTGTGTCGTCTGCCACGTGGTCCGAGTGCGCTAAGATCACGTCGAGTTTGTTCCGGGCGTTGTGTCGAAGCACTCGGTTGAGTACCGAGAGCCGCTGTTCACGGGTTCGCTGATCGGTCACGTCTCGGAAGACGACCGTCCGCGCCACGGGCTCCTCGTCGCTGTCACTCGTGTCGCGTTCGACGTCGGAGACCGTGTATTGAAACTGACGCCGGCCCTTTGTTGTCTGAAGCGAGACGACCGCAGCCGTCCCGGCCGATAGGTTCGTCGCATCGAACCCGTCAACAGCCGCGTTGAGCGGAGTCCCGATCACGTCTCGGGTTGTCCAGCCGAACAAGCTCTCAGCTGTCACGTTAGCATCGAGGATGTTCGAGTCCCAGTCGACAACGACGACCGCCTCCCGAAGCGATTCGACGACGCGTGAGCGCGCGATGTACTCCGCCTTCGGAAACCCTGTCAGAACTGGATACCGCCGAATCGCAACGGCAAGTAGCACTCCCGAGCTCAACAACCCGCCTGTCACTCCGTCGATAGGTGAACTTCCATCGAGCCACCCACCGATAAGGTACGGTGTCGAGACCGCTCCCAGTTGGACCACGACCTGTGTTCTTGAAACCCGGCCGTGGTTCCAACCGTACCTGAGAAAGAGAAACGCTGCGTAGAGGTAAATCACGAACATCAAAACCAATTCAGTACCGACAAGCGACGCAAGCGATCGAATGATCTCTTCTCTCGCCGGATCACCCTCAAAGGTCGCTGCCGTTCCGATCAGCGGAAGCGCAAGGAGAACGAATAGCGCCCCTCGAAGGCGAGTAAGCCCCGTCTTCCGGCCGATATACCCCAGCACGTACACCAGCCATATCGCGGGGAGAAAAACGGCCGGAGCAAGCTGCGCGATAGCGGCCAGATTCGACCCGACTCCCCACGCGTTCGGAAACTCAGAGATCAACGAGAGGACCGCCCACAACAACAGGCTGCCGGTCATTAGCGCAAAGGGGACCGCATTCGGCGGGGATCGATCCGCCACAGCCTGCCAACTCACCCACGCCAGAAGGCCCACGGCAACGGCATCGACGGCGACTGAGAGTCCTATTGAGAGCAGCATTTACCGAGGGCACTCGCTTTCGGAGTGGTAACCGCAACCGCGTCGAACCGCTGGGCAGTTACTGATGTCATTGCAGGCTCACACCGGTTGTTCGATCGATTCCTCCATAATTTCATTATCTCTGTTACTGGCCCGGAAACACAACTGCGTCGAGCGATCGGTATACCGCCGTTGCTACCGGTGGAACACTCCGTTTACGCCACCTCGCCCACCGCCTCCTCGACCGCGTCGTAGTCCGGCTCTTGGCCGGCGTTCTCCGCGAGCCAGCGGTACGTCACCGTCCCCGCGGTGTCGACCACGAAGACGGCGCGCCGGGCGACCGTCTCGACGCCGTAGTGCTCGAACTCCTCGATCACGTCGTACGCCTCGATCGCGTGGTGGTCGGGGTCGGCGACGAGCGCGAACGGGAGGTCGTACTGGGCGCGGTACGCCGCGAGCGCGTGCGGGAGGTCGGTGCTCACGCCGAACAGCGTACAGTCGTCGCGGTCGAACCCGTCGCGCAGCGCCGCCATCTCGTCGGTACAGGTGTTCGAGAACGCGGCCGGAAAGAAGGCGAGCACGACCGGCTCGTCCCCGAGGCGGTCGCGCAGTCGGAACGGCTCGATGCCGTCGTCTACGATCGATCCGGAGAAGTCGGGAGCGTCGTCGCCGACGTCGGTCATATCGAGTCGTCGTTTGGCCGAGTGTATGACCGTTTCGGCGGCCGACGGCTCCGATCCGACGAGGCAAAAAGACTATAATCAACACAGGGCTACTCATAAGTAGCAATGACGAGTGTGATTCCACTAATCGGCGGCATCCCGGCGGGACCGGAGGTCCTCATTATCCTGCTCGTGTTGGTCCTGTTGTTCGGGGCGAACAAGATCCCGAAACTCGCCCGGTCGACCGGGCAGGCCATGGGCGAGTTCAAAAAGGGCCGCGAGGAGATCGAAGACGAACTGAAAGAGATGGACGACGACACCGATTCCGTGGTCGGCGGCGAGGACGACCCCGACGACCTCGAAACGGAGACCGAGAAGGAGACCAGCGCGTAAACCCGCCGTCACGCCGACGGAACGCCCTCGCCGCATTTTTCACTCGTTTGGGGCGCGTGGCCTAGTGGACAGGGCGAGAGGTTCCTAACCTCTCGATCGCGGGTTCAAATCCCGCCGCGCCCGCTCTCTGCGAACGGTGCGAGCAACGCGAACACCTCGACGGCGAGCGGAGCGACTGAGGTTCGAATTCCGTCGCGCCCGTTTTCCCGCGTCGCGAACTCCCGCTACGCCTAAGGGGCCCCATCGGAGACGACGTGACACGCGTGATTCGAGACGACCCGCGGAGCGACGAGGGCGGAGAGACGACGGGCGCGACCGGTCGCCGGCCGACGGTGGTCGCGGCGTGACCGCACCGAACGAGACGCTCACGTTCGGCGTGTTCGGAACCGCGGACATCGCCCGGACGGCGATGATCCCGGGGATCCGAGCGAGCGGACACGTCGTCGGCGCGGTGGCCTCGCGCGACGCGGCGCGCGCGGAACAGTTCGCCGCCGCGGAGTCGATACCCCGGAGCTACGGCTCGTACGAGGCGCTTTTGCGCGACGACGGCCTCGACGCGGCGTACGTCCCGCTGCCGAACGGTCGCCACGCCGAGTGGACGAAGCGGGCCGCAGACGCCGGCCTCGACGTGCTCTGTGAGAAGCCGCTCGCGGCCGACGCGACCGCGGCGCGCGAGGTCGCCGACCACTGTGCGGACCGCGGGGTCACGCTCATGGAGGCGTTCATGTACCGGTATCATCACCGCACCGAACGCGTCCGCGAACTCGTCGAGCGCGAACTTGACGACGTCCGAACGGTGACCGCGTCGTTCCGGTTCCCGCTGTACGGGCGTCCGGACGACGTGCGGCTGGACCCCAACCTCGCCGGCGGGTCGCTGCTAGACGTCGGGTGTTACCCGGTGACGCTTGCGACGGCGGTCCTCGGCGTGCCCGACCGGGTGTGTGCCCACGCCGGCGACACGCGCGACGCCGGCGTCGACACGGAGTTCGCCGGGCTGTTGGCGTACGACGACGGTCGGTCCGCCCGGGTCGCCGCCGGGTTCGACACGCGGCTCGTCCAGCGGTACCGGATCGACGCGACGAACGGCTGGATCGAAGTCGAGGACGCCTTCGACGCTCCCGACGACGAGCCGACCGCGATCGAGTACGAGATCGGCGACCGCCACGCCGTCGAGACGTTCGACCCGGTCGACCAGTACCGACTGGAGGCGGAGCACTTCGCCGCCCGCGTCGCCGACGGGACCCCGCCGCTCACCGACGGGGAGGCGGCCGTCGAGTACCTGCGGGTCGTCGACGCGCTCGCGGACAGCGCCGCCGGCGGCGGGTCGGTCGCGGTGCGGTGAGACGCGGCCCGCCGGACGCGTCACTCGCCGAGTCGCCGGAAGGACCGCGCCGCGAGCGCGACCGCCCCGACCGCGATGGCGAGCGTCGCGGCGGCCAACGCGGGACCGGGGTCGTACAGCAGCGGCGGGTGGTAGCCGAGGCCGTAGTCGACCCAGACGTTGGCGACGCCGAGCGCCAGCGCCAGCGCCAGCGCGCCGGGGGTCGTCCGCCCGACGGCGGGGACGAGAAGCGCCAGACCGACGAAAAGCAGGTGGGTGCCGATCACGCCCCAGTAGTAGATCCAGGCGTCCGGGGCGGCGACGTACGCGCCGAACGCGAGGTTGAGCGCGACCAGCGGCCAGACGCCGAACTGGATCAGCCAGACGAACGCGATGGTGTGGAGGTACGAGAGCCCCCGCGACGTCGGCGCGTCCGCCGTGACCCGGTCACCGCTCGCGACCGTCGGAACGAGGGTCACGAGCACCGCGCCGCCGAGCGCGACCGCGACCGCCGAGTCCGCGTACAGCGGCCACAGGGCCCGGGGGACCGAGCCGGCGGTCGGGGCGTAGTACGCGCCGCCGACCGCGAGCATGGACGCGGTGAACGCGCAGACGGCGGCGAGGCTCCACGGTCTGCCGAGCAGCTCCTCGGCGATCGCCGTCCGGACCAGCCGCCGTACCGCCGGGTCCCGGAGCCGACGGATGCGTTCGAACGGAGCCATACGGTCACGTCCGTGACGGACGCGCTAAAACCCGGGCGTTATCAACCGCGGTGTTTTGCGGGACACCTTTTTATCCGATAAGGGGACGACGGCGTGTATGGCCAGCGAGGACGCCGATCGGTCCGTCCGACGGAGCGACGCGTCGGCGTCCGCCCCGACCGGAGGGCGGGACCGCTCCGGCACCGGTCCGGCGGCTGCGCTCGAACTCGACCCGGCGGCGGTGGAGGCGCGGCTCCGAGCGGCCGCCGCCGTCGGTGGCGCGGTCCGCGAGCGGTGTGTGGCGCGGTACGACCTCGACGCTGTTCCGGTGTCGAAGGGGTACTACACGTGGGACGACTTCCGCGAAGCGCAGTTTCGCGAGGGGGACGGTAACCCGTCGACCGACGAGGACGGCGAACGGCCGTCGCTCGCCCGCGAGGACAAAGCCGAGGCCCTCGGGTTCGACCCGGACCGCACCGAGGCGGTGATCGGGTCCTGCGGGAACGCGGCGGCCGACCTCGCGGCCCTCGTCGACGAGCGCACGGTGAACGTCGACTCGGCGGTCGACGAGGACGCGTTCTTCTCGACTGCTGACGGGGCGTCCACGCTGACGGACCGGTACGACCTAGAGAAGGCGGTCCCGATGGTGAAAAAGACCCACTTCCGCGAGGTGGAGCGGTACTGGGTGAACAAGCCGTACGCGTTCGTGATCATCTTTCGGTCGACGAAGGAAAACGAGATCAAGTACTACGCGGTACAGCCCCATCGCACCGCGATAGAGGAGGAACTCACCGAGTTCCTCACGGGGAAGCTCCGCACGTCGATCAAGTACGCCGACGAGTCTGTCGCCGGCGGCGACGAGGGGTTCCGCGAGGGAGTGATAGTCGAGGAGACGCGAGCGCTGCTCGACCGCTACGGGCTCTACGAGGACGGCGGCGAGGACCGCGGGGTCGCGGACGCCCTGTTCGACCGGTTCGGGGTCGATCCCACGGCGGGGATCGCCGGTCGGATCGCGGAGTCGCTCGGGTACGAGCCGCCGGTCGAATCGAGCGGGGCGACGGCAGCGACGGGCGTGCGCCCGGAGCCGGCCGTGGTCGCGGAGGACGCGGAGACGCTCTCGGCGGCGCAGGTCGAGCGGCTGCTCTACTACCTCAAACGCGACTTCGTCGGCTACGAGCGGATCGACCCGATCAAGTACGACATCAACGTCGAGGACATCTCCTGTGACGGGTACGACGCCCCAGTGTTCGTCTACCACACCGGCTACGAGCAGATAATCTCGAACGTCCGCCACGGCACCGACGAGCTCGACGACTTCGTCGTGAAGCTCGCACAGCGGTCCGGAAA
>CAZVCA010000038.1:0-13639 GCA_964626045.1 uncultured Halobacteriales archaeon
CGATGGTGACCCCTCGCTCCCGCTCCTCCGCGAGGTTGTCCATGACGTAGGCGAACTCGAACCCGCCCTTGCCCTTCTCCTCGGCTTCTTCGCGATGCTGCTCGATGACGTGCTCGGGAACGCTCCCCGTTTCGAAGAGGAGTCGGCCCACGAGCGTACTTTTCCCGTGGTCCACGTGGCCGATGATGGCCAGATTCTGGTGTGGTTTGTCGCTCATGATGGTATTCGCGCTTTATACGCGCTCTGTGGAATCCTTTCGACAGTTCGGATTAAAACCATTTCGAAAGCGTCTGACACCCAACCCGGCGATGTCTTGCGATTTGTGTTTTCGGACCGGTTCGCGCCCCCGCACTGACCGCCCGGTCAGGCCAGTCGGTTCACGTCAGCCAGCACTGCCGAGGCGGTTTCGGGCCCGCCCGCGCCCCGCCCGCTGATGTTGAGCTGTCCGGCGTGTTCGGTGTCGAATTGGAGGATGTTCATCGTGCCCGTGACCGCCAGCGTATCGTTTTCTGGCACCAACCGCGGTCCCACGCGCACGCCCGAAGCGGAGACGTCGGCGATCAGTCTGATCGTCATGCCGTCCTCGGCGGCCACGTCGAGGGCATTCGCGGGGAAGTCCTCGATACCGTCGATCGCTGCGTCCGCGATCGAATGGCCCCCGTCGTCGAGGACGTTCGCGAGAATCACGCCCTTCAGCGCGGCGTCGGTTCCCTCGACGTCGAAACTCGGATCCGCTTCGGCGACCCCGAGGTCCTGGGCTTCCGCGAGGACGTGTTCGTAGGCGAGTCCCTCCGTTTGCATCCGGGTCAAGATGAAATTCGCCGTTCCGTTGAGGACACCGCGTGCGCCCGTGATATGTTTCGGCCCCAGGCCCTCGGCGGTCGCGATGGCCGGTATCGCGCCACCCACTGTCGCCTCGAAGCGAACGGAGCCGGCACTGGCAGCTTCCGCCTCCGTGAGTTCGTCGTACCGCTCGGCCATCGGGCCTTTGTTCGCGAGCACGACGTGGCGATCGCGTTCCAGGGCCCGTCGCACGTGACTGAATCCGGGTTCGGCGTCACCGAGGGTCGTCGGTGTGGCTTCGACGAGGACATCATATTTACTCTCCAGGAGGGACTTGGGGTCCTGCTTTCCAACCGAATCGCCATCGCGTTTCTGTGCCAATGCATCGTTGACGTTGATCCCGTCGTCGGCTATCACTGCGCCCGTCGAGTCGGCGAGTGCCGTGATCGTATGGCCATACGAGGGAGCTAACTGGGCGACGGCGCGGCCGACAGCGCCCGCTCCCATGACGGCGAGTTTCATCGGTTCTCCTCCACGAGCGGTTCGACGACCCGCAGATCCATCGCCGCGGCGACCTCGCGGACCGCTTCGAGGGTCTCCTTGGCACGCCCGGATTCGATGGCGAGCCGAAATCGGCCACTCGAGACGAGGGCACTGTCGGTCGCCCCGGAGAGTGACAGATCGATCACCGAGCCCGGCGTCTCAGTTTCGATCCGTTCGATCGTCGCGGAGAGGTCCTCCTCGAGTTGTGGACCGGCCAGAAGAACCGAAACCTCCTCGCCGTAGGTTTCCATGCCCGCTTGAATGACGTTGATCCCGTCGTCTCGTAACGCGCGCGTGATCTTTTCCAACCGGTTCGGGTGACACTCCAGATCGATCTCGACCGGAATCCGGCCTCGCGGTGTCACCGAGCCCCGTTCGTGGTAGATGCTGAGCAGGTTCCCACCGTGTTCCGCGATCGGGTGAAGCGCCCGCAGCAACTCCCCCGGCTCGTCAACGAGTTCGAGCCGGACCGTGTGGGCGCGGGCTCCGCCCCCGTGATCGTCGCTCATAGATGCTGTGGACGGTCCTGGCGGTATAAGGCTTGGCGATACCGCGTTTTTGTGGAACGTCTCTCTTTCTCGATACGTACCCGGTGCCTTTTTTATACCCCTGCACAAAGAACAGGTAACCAGATGGCTATGACCCGCTGGCACCCCGCTCGGTTCGAAGCAACCCTGCCTGGCGTACCACAGCATCCGGCCGCAGGCCGTTCGGCAGCCCACAGTGGGGGGAGTGACCGACGCCGGTCGGGCCGCCGGGTCGTGGAGGGATCACAATGAACGAAGGTACTCCGACTGTCCTCATCGTCGACGACGAGGTGAACATCACCGAACTGTTCGGCGTTTGGCTCTCAGAGGACTATGACGTACGCATGGCGAACAGCGGGGAGGAAGCACTCGACGAGCTTGACGAGGCGGTCGACGTGGTGCTCCTCGACCGCCGGATGCCGGGATTGTCGGGTGACGAGGTACTCGAAGCGATTCGGGACGAGGGCTACGATTGTCGGGTCGCGATGGTCACCGCCGTCGATCCGGACTTCGACGTCATCGAGATGGGCTTCGACGATTATCTCACGAAGCCGATCGACCGCGAGGGGCTGGAATCCGCCATCGATTCGCTTTTGGACCGGAAAGAGTACGACACCGCGATGCAGGAATATTACGCGCTCACCTCGAAAAAGGCCGCACTCGAGTCCTCCAAGCCGGCCTCGGAACTCGAAGCGAGCGAGGAATACGAAGACCTCGTCGAGGAGATTGATGCGCTCGAAGACGACGTCGAAGGGGCCCTCGAGACCGACGAGGACTTCGAATCGGCCTTCAGGGACCTCGAGTAATCGCCGCGAGAGTGTTTTCGACAGTTGGGGTTGCCTGGCTTAATAGCCTACATATTCAAACCGAATCCGGAAGCGGATCCGGCTGGTTATTGCAGCTATGGCGGAGCAACTGCGTTCGGATGAGGACAACCACTCGGGGACGGACGAGGCGTCGGCCGCGGGAACCGGGAGCGAGCAGCCGAGTGTCAATCGGCGGAATCTCTTAGCCGCGCTTGGCAGTGCCGGTCTCCTGTCGAGTGCCGGCTGTCTCGGTGTTCTCGGGGATCACTCGGAAACTGGCCCGCGCGCCGACGACCCGACGCCGGCACCGACGACCGAAGGAACGACCGAGCCCACGACCAGTGGGCAGGCCGAGGTCTTCAACGTCGAGTGGACCGTTGAGGGAGCGACAACCGAAGTGGCCTCGAACGAGTATTTGCTGGACGTGGCACTCGACGAGGGCCTCGATGTGCCCTACCAGTGCGAACGTGGCATCTGTGGGGTTTGCACCTCGAAAGTCCCCGGCGATGGGACGGAGTACGTCGAACATTCGGGGGCTGAATACCTGAGCGACGAACAGATCGCCGGCGGCTTCGTCCTGCCCTGTGTCGCCGAACCGAAACAGGATTTCGCCATCGAAACGGGCAAGCAGAGTGCTGCCGATTCCTACTCACCGGGTGGCGAGGAAGAAACGACCGAGGAACCGACCACCGAGGCAGACGTCGAGACCTACGCGGTCGACTGGACGGTCCAGGACGCGACGACGGACGTGGCTACCAACGAATCTCTCCTCAGTGCAGCGACTGACGCGGACCTCGACGTCCCGTGGCAGTGTGGCCACGGCGTCTGTGGGCAGTGCACCTCAGAGGTTCCTGGCCCGGGGAGCGACTACGTCGAGCACGACGGCAATCAGTACCTGAGCGACGAACAGATCGAAGCCGGGTACGTCCTCACCTGTGTCGGCTATCCGAAACAGGCCTTCGAGATCACGACCGGCAAACAGGACGCGGCGGATTCGGTCTAACGGAAACCAAGCACAGCTAACGCGTTTTTGCACCGGTGTATCGGTCCGCAGCTAGTTTTCCCCTCGATTTCAACACGGCGACGTCGGTCCTGTGCGAGAATCCGTATAAAAAGATCTGCAAAATTAACGACCACCCCTATGGCCGACAATCAAGTAACGAGTTGTATGGAGCCGACCGTTTCATCGAGACACTCAGGCATCAAGGGTCGTGAGTGCATCACACTGTTTGCCGAGGGATATGCATGGTAAATCCGCTGTTGCCGGTCGAATTCTGGGACCTCTCGATCGGCATCTACCTGTTTCTCGGGGGGCTGGCCGGCGGGGCCTACGTTGCCGGCGCCGTCGCCGACCTCTTGAGCACCAGGCAACCCGAGCGACAGGAAGCGTACTTCGCGACCGCGCGGTGGGCCATGGTGATCGCCGTCGGCGCGATTTCGGTCGGCGGCCTTCTGTTGATCAATCACCTGGGTGAACCACTCAACGTGCTCAAATTCTGGTTGTTCACGAACACCCAGTCGTGGATGACGATCGGTATCTGGGTTATCATCCTGTTTACCGGGCTCGCGGTGCTCCAGGCACTGTGGCTCGGGTTCGGTCGGGAGAACGGCTTCCCGGTCGACATCGGCGTCATCGATGCGATCGCCCAGTTGACTCGACCGAAAGAGAGCATTCGACGGGCCATCACCGCCTTCGGTATTGCGTTGGGCGTCTTGCTTGCCGTGTACACGGCCCTGCTGATCAGCACGGCCGGTGAGGTCGTCCCACTTTGGGATCAGACCTGGCTACCGATTTTGTTCCTTACCAGTAGCCTGTCGATCGGGATCGCGGCGGTATTCGGCGTGACCGTCCTCACCCAGGGCTTCCTCGATACCGGGGTGCAGGAGTTCAGCATGGCTGATGACGCTATCATCCTCGCGGAACTCGGCGTCCTCGGGGTCCTCATGTGGACGCTCAAAAACGGCGGGCCGACAGCCGTCGAGACCTTCCAGTACATCATGAGCGATGGATGGCTCCTCTTCTGGGGCGGGGTCGTCGGGGTTGGCCTGGTCGGCCCACTCGTCCTCTCGGGGATCCTGCTCGGGATGGAGGGCCGGTGTGACCTGCACAAAAACACCATCATGTGTCGCCGTGCGACCTCCATCTGTGCCGTCAAATTCGGCATGGTCGTGGCCGGCGGCCTGATGCTTCGGCTGCTGATCATCTACGGGGCGTTGAACGTCCCAATCATCGGAGCGTGACTACCAATGAGTGATACCATAGACACCGCGGACATCGACGACGTGGGCGATGACATCCTGAACGACGTCGAGGTCGACAACGAGCTGGGCAAGGAGATGGCAAAGGACGCACGGCGTGTCGCCAAAGGGGACCTCTCCCGCGAAACGTTCGAGGCTCGCTACGCGGAGGCTGTTCGAGAGGAGTTCGGGACCGATCTCACCGGCAGCGACTCCGGTCCATCGATGCCCGGCACTCCCTCAGTGATGGATTCGACGTCTCGGCGCTCGGTCCTGAAAGCGGCCGGAGCCGCCGCGGCCGGGGCCGCAGCGGTGGGGGCTGGGATTTCGTCGAACAATGCGGCTGCCCAGTCCGAGGACGGCGGGGACGTACAACGAGGGATGGTCCTTGATACGGAGACCTGCATCAAGTGTCTCTCGTGTGTCGAAGCCTGCAAGGAGGAGAATCACACGCCGGACGGGCACTTCTGGATGGAGGTCCACCGCTACCAGCGGGCGGACGAGCAATACGACGGCCCGAGGGAGTGTGAATCACTCCAGCGGCCGTGTCAGCACTGTGATGACGCCCCCTGTCTCGAGGTCTGTCCGAACGGGTCCCGGTTCAAGACCGAAAACGGCCGGACCGTCTGTGATTACGACACCTGTCTGGGCTGCAAATACTGCGAGGTCGCCTGTCCCTACCACGTCAACTCCTTCGTGTTCAGTGACGTGCCGGAGTACCTCGACGGCCGCTTCGACGGGCAGCGACGGGACGACGATGGCCGGTGGCTCGCCGGAACGCCTCCCAAGGGCTCCTGTAGCAAGTGTACGTTCTGCATCCATCGGGAGTGGGACGACGAAAAGCGGGGCACGACCGCCTGTGAAGACGTCTGTCCCGTCAACGCGATTCACTTCGGTGACCTGAACGATCCGGAGAGCGACCCGAACCAGTATCTCGAGGACTACGACGAGTCGGACACGTTCAAAGCCCGGTCGGACGTGTCGGATCCGAACGTGATCTACATCGGCGACGAACCCGAGGACGTCGAAGTCGAACCGGTTCCCGGTCCGACCACACACGAGGATCTGGGACTCGAGGAGTCGAATCCGCCGGGCCACTGAGCAATCGGCGCGTAACCGACCCGGATTTATTTCAATCTTGTAACTATCGCTTTTGGCTCGCTCCATCGCCCGGATCGTGGTGCGTATTCACACGTGCCAATATTGTGGACTCCTACCAATCGGCTGTTTTATCCCGTGTATCGCCGAATGAACGACTCCTACTTAAATGCCTAAATTGTGCTCATGAACCACTTTTGAAGTAGGGGTAATAGAACAAGTTGCAATGGAACCTGACAGTTCAAAGGCCCCCGGGGCCGATCTTTCGCGTCGGAAATTCGTCGCAGGAAGTGCAGCAAGTTTCGCAACCGTCGCCATCGCCGGCTGTTCCGGCGAGGACGGCGAACCGACACCGACTGAAGAACCGACCGAGGAACCGACGACCGCCGAGCCACAGCCGGAGAACTACGTCGTCACTGACGACATCATCGTGAGTTCGGATGGCGTCGTCGCGAATTACGGGTTCGCACAGGCGTGCTCGCCCTCCCGGCGGTTTGCTCCCGGCATGCACCCGGTGTTCAAGGTAGGGGTCTACGATCCCGAGACAGGTGAGGTGCTGGGCAATGACACCCTTGACTCGGTCGCCGTCAACATCGACGGCTACGAGACCGTCGAACTCGCGTGGAGTGGTGACGACGAAGAACATCCTGCGGACGAATGGAGTGGTAGTTGGGCGATCCCGGAGGATGCCGAAGCGGGTTCAGTCACCTACACCGTCGAGGTTTCCGGTGGCGACGACGCGAACTTCGAGAAGGTCGGAATTCTCGAAAGTCAGTTCACCATTATCGAATACTCACAGTCCTTGATCGTCAGGGACGACGTCTACGCAGGATCGGCAGGCATTCCGGAGAACAACGCCTTCGTCTCCTCCTGCCAGCCCGAGCGTCTCTTCGCGCCCGGCATGATGGCCGGATTCGACGTGGCCGTCTATGAAGGTTCGACCGGCAACCCGGTTGGGCCGACTGGCAGCGATATCGAGGGTGTCATCCCCGGGATCGAATCGATGACGATCAACTTCGAGGACCGTGACAAGACGATCGAATGCGAGTGGTCGGCAGCCGAGAACGACGAGGGCGAAATGGTGGACTTCTACTGGAACGGCACGTGGTTCATCCCCGAAGACGTCGAGACCGGCACGGTGAATTATACGATCGACGTCGTCACCGACGGCACCGTCATCGACACGCCCGGTGACGGCGCTCACACGCAGAACACGTTCAAGATCGTCGACGCCTAATCGAACTGGTACCTCGGGTCAGTCCGCTTCGACGCGGTTTTTGACGTTTTCGAAGTACCGATTGACGTCCGATTCGATAACCCGCCTGAGCAGCCGCGCGCCGAGACTGGCGACGCCGCCGGTGTAGAAGAGTTGTGCCGAATAGGCGAGGTTGACCGCTCCGTCTTCTGTTTCCGCCATTTCCATCGCCGCGAGCACGTCGAAAGTGCTGCCGGTCGTGGAGTCAAAGGCCTCGCCCTCGGCGATGATCCAGTCGGGCTCGTCCATCTCGACGAGTTCGAACTCGCCGTCGAGCGAGACCGAAACGTGGCTGATGCCACGCTCGATTTGGACCGAATAGCGCCGTTCCGAGTGCCGCGTAACCGACTGGGCGCCGGGCACGACGTCGGCGAGGTTCTGGGCGTCGGAGATGAACGCCCAGAGGGTCTGTTTGTCCGTCTCCGTCCGGACGGTATCGGTAAACTCGAGCTTCGACCGATCGTCGTCGGTGTCAGTTTCGGGGGTCATGGTGTAATGTTCCGTGTTCGATTGCTCAGTCGTGTTGCCAGGGCGCGAGCCAGGCGCCGATCTCCTCGGGTCCGTGGACGAAGAGGATGCCCACGACGTTGATCGAGAAGAGTGCGACGTACAGCTGTTTGATTTTGAACAACTGCCAGGAGGTCCAGATGACATAGCCCAGGCCCGCCTCCGCGGCGACCATCTCGATGATCACGAGCAGGACGACGGCCACCCCGAAGCCGAGACTCAGTCCGCTAGCGATCTGGGGGAGGGTCCCGGGAACGATCACCTCTCGATAGAGGTCGAGGCGGCCGGCGCCGTTGTCCATGGCGGCGATTATATAGCTGTCCTCGATCTGCTCGACGGCGCCCATGGTCGTGATCGTGACCAGGAGCAACACCGCAAGCGCCATCGTCAGGATCCGGGCCATCTCGGTGACCCCGAAGATGGAGAACATGACCGGCAACAACGCGATCTTCGGGAGCGGATACAACAGGCTCAGGTGCGGGTCGGTGATTTCCTTGAGCGTCGGTGACCGGCCGAGGAGAAATCCCAGGGCGATCCCGCTCGTCCCGCCGAGTAACCCGGCGAGGATCACGCGCCGGACACTTGCGACCAGGTGGACGTGAAACCCCTCTGTGAGATAGAGGTCGGCTGCAAGCGAGAGCACGGCTGAAGGTGGCGGGAAAAAGCGGGGATCGACGATCGTGAGTCTGGCGCTACCTTCCCAGAGCACGGCGAGGACGACGAAGGGTCCCAGGAGCAACAACATCCGCTTGTGGGGTGAGATCGTGGTCGTCATTCGAGATGGCGGTCGTGGGTGACGACGTCGTCGAGGATCGACCAGACCCGCTTTTGTAGTTCCTCGAACCGGGTCACATCGAGGTTCTCGCGGGTTCGTGGTCGGGCCAGGTCGATGTCGATGAGTTCGGCGATGTGGCCGGGCCGGTCGGTCATGACACCCAGGCGATCGCCCAGCCGCACGGCCTCCTCGATGTCGTGGGTCACGTAAATCACCGTCTTCGGCCGATCGCGCCAGAGGGTGATCAGCTCCTGCTGCAGGTGGCGTTTGGTCTGGGCGTCGAGATCTCCGAAGGGTTCGTCCATCAGGAGTATCTCCGGGTCGTTGGCGAACGCCCTGGCGATCCCGACCCGTTGTTTCATGCCGCCGGATAGCTGGTGTGGATAGGCGTCCTCGAACCCGCCGAGGTTGACCTTCTCGATGTACCGCTGGGCGGTCTCCTGACGACGGGGTTTCGGGACATCCCGCATTTTCAATCCGAAGGCGACGTTTTCCCGCACCGTCTTCCAGGGGAAGATGCCCTTCTCCTGGAACACCATGCTCGTCGTGGGTCTGTCCGCGTCCGGCTCGTCGATTTCGATCAGGCCGGTTTCGGTCTCCTCGATCCCGCTGAGCAGCCGAAGGAACGTGGATTTCCCACAGCCCGAGGGCCCGAGTAGACAGAAAAACTCCCGATCACGGACCGTGAGATCCATGCCGTCCAGGGCCCGGACCGATTCGGATCCCGATTGGTAGGTCTTCGAGAGTCCCGTGACGTCGACCCGCACCGGTCGCTCCTCCGGCGTCGACCGCGGTGGCGCGCCGGATTCACGTTCGTCGGCTGTGGTGCCTTCGGGCGGTATCATGCTGGGACGAGTGTGTTAGCTAGCAGGTCGGATCCGAGGGGAAGGTGTCAGGTTCGCGGATCTCACCGACGGCCGGATACGGTGCGATGGCGACTTCTTCCCACGCTTTGATTGTCGAGACTTGGGGCGTGGCTTCGGGCTCCTCGAGCCGTCCGACCGTGTCCAGCGCGCTTTCGAGGAATGAGTCGTCGATCACGTCATCTACTGGGACCGTCTCGTCGACCGTTCCGCGACACGCGTGATAGGCTTGCTGGTTGTCGACGCTTTCGGCGTTGAGGGTGCCGTTTTTGTGTGGTAGCGAGGGGACCGAGGCCTTGATCGCGGCTTTCGGCAGGTCGAAGGCGTCACTGACGATCGTGGCGACCTCGTCGCTCGGGAACCCGCCGAGGTCGTAGTACTCCCGCACCCCCTCCAGATAGGCTTCCAGCCAGCGTGTCGCCGTATCGGGCTTCTCCTCGGCGAAGGGCCCACCGAACAGGTACGTCCCGACCTGCAGCCGCGGGGCGACCATCGAGGCAACGCCGAGCACCGAGGCGTCGGCCTGGTTCCCGACCTGCAACCCGAGGGGGTCCGGAATCGCGCACGCGTCGATTTCCCCTTCGGCCATGATCGAGGGCATCTGGGTGTACAGGGTCTCCATCGTCTCCATGTCTTCCCATCCCATGTCATTCGTCGCGAGGATGCGACCCATGATGTAGGAGTCCACGTTCCCTTTGCCATGCAGGCCGATCGTCAGTCCCTCAGGGAGGTCGTAAATCGACTCGGCGTCCGGTGCGGCCTCGTTTCTGACCCAGATCCGGTTCGACGACGGTTGGCCGCGCCAGTACTGGGTTTGATCGGCGACGACGCGAACGTCGGTGTCTGCGGCGACCGAGTTGAAGAGACTCGCGCCGATCGACCCGGTGGCCACGTCGAGATCCCCGCTCGCGAGTTGCGGGGTCGCCTTCGGGGCGCTCTGGATGCGGTTTATCTCCAACTCGATGTTCCGATCTTCGAAGTACCCCTTCTCTTGGGCGATCAACACCTCGGCGACGGCCGGGATAGTGAGCGTGCCGAAGCTGACGGTCTCCGGCCCCGGATCGACGGCGCCCAGACACCCGCCGATCGCGGAGGCTGTCACCCCGCCGGCGCCGGCGAGAAAGTGACGCCGCGAGAGCGTGTGTCCTCGATCCGAATCGCTTCTCCGTTGCTCGTCGCTCTGTCCCACGCCGGAAGCTGCCTCTTCCATATTGATCCCTAGTGGATCAGCATCCGAAAGGGTCCACCTGTATTTTCCAGCGTTTTTATAGCGGTGTACTTGAAACCCTTCGATTTGCTCAACTTCCTTTAAGTGAGTGTCCCGTTTCGCGCGTCGGAGAATGGGTATGCGAACGCGGAATAGTTGGGCGAATTGGCTGCCTGACGGTGTCGGTCAGGGACCAATGAACGCTCGATCACCGGCCTCGTCCCAGGGGATGAGGTGGGTTCGCACCCGGGCGAGGCCGTCGGTGAAGGCGATGCCGACCGCGCCGATGACCACGAGGGTCGCGTAGAGTTCTGGTAGGGTCGCCGATTGCCAGGAGATCCAGAGCACGTAGCCAAGGCCCTCGCTCCCCGCGACGAACTCCACCGCAGTGGTGATCAAAAGCGACATACTGAGGCCGAGGCGAAGCCCGACGAAGACCAGGGGAAGCGCCCCTGGGAGCCACACCTCCCGGAGCACCGACAGCCGGGAGCCGGCCCCGTAGTGGCGGGCGAGTTCCACGAACGCCGGGTCGATCGCGTCGGCGCCGTTTCTGGCGTTCCAGACCAGGAGGATGAACGACCCGATCGCCGCGGTGAAGATCAGCGCGGCTTCGGTCCCCCCGAGGACGAGGATCAAAAGCGGGAACATCGCGATAACCGGCAGGGCGAAAATCGCGGAGATCACGGGTGAGAGGACGGCGCGGATGCCATCGTTTGCTGCCATCGCGAACCCGATGGGGATCCCGAACAGGGAGGCCAGGCCAGCAGCCAGCGCGGTGCGTCCCAGGGTCGTGAGCAGGTGATCGATAAATCCTGGGTCCGCGAGCATGCCCACCGTTTGCTGACCGATCACGAGTGGCGGGGGGATGACGGTCGGACTGATGAGGCCCACGCTCACCACTCCCTGCCAGAGGAGGAGCGGGGTGAGCAGCGTCAGGACGCGGATCCGCCGGGACCTCCCAATCATCGCGGCCTACTCGGTGACCTCGATGGCGATGTGGAGCCCCGGCAGTGGTCGGATCGGATGGTTATCGATGTACGAGAGGTGTGGTTTCAGCTCGAAATCGGGTTCGTCGTCGTGGACGTCGAAGAAACTCGGATAGACGTCGATGAAGTGATAGCCGGGCTCACCGCTCGCGGTGATCTCGGTCTTCGCGGTCGCCGCCTCGAGCCCACAGACGTAGCCGATGGGCTTGTTGTCATAGAGGAAGTAGTAGGCGTTCTCGTAGGTGGGCCAGCCGATACCCCCGAGTTCGATCTCGACGGTTTCGCCCTGTGAGGCGGTTTGCGGGCTCACTTCGAGGATATCCGCCTGCATCATGAAGCCGGTCGTCGCAACCGATTCGCCGTCGATTTTGGCGGCGATCGGCCGCGTCGACCCCTTGTCCTGTGGGATCTTCACTTCGACCTGGAAGCTCCCGTCTTCATCCGTCGTCACGGTCGGGAACGCGTCCGGCCACGGTTCGGGGGTAATCGGGATGTCTTTCACCCGATGGCCCGTATGTGAATGCCAGACGAGGTCGACCTCGGTCTCGCTCGGGAAGTTCCTCCCGGTAATAAATGCGTCCGTCCCCGGTTGCCCTGATTGTGGGCTAATCTCGATCGAGGCGTCACTTTCCACCTCCGGCTCCGGGATATGAACCGGCAACGGGGATTCCTCGAAGAGCTTCTCCACCCAGATGTCGTCGGGGTCGGTCTCCGGCTCGGTGACGTCGACGTCAAAGACGTAGGGACGACCAGCGGCGACCTCGCCGAAGGGCGACTGGGTGTTGTTCTGCATAAAGGGCACCCCGCGGTAGTTCCGGTACACCTGTATCTGGTGGCTCCCGATGTGGCCGACAGCTCGGACCCGAGCCGTCGCCGTCCCGTGATTTTTCACGCCGGTTATGAACCCGACCAGGCCGTTGTCCCACGTGATCTGATAGTTGTTCTCGACCACGTTCGGGCCGATCCCGTAGCCTTTGACCGTAAAGAAATCACCGAGCGCTGCTGTGTCTGTTTCCACCTCGAACCAGGGCCGGATGGCGACGGCCGTTTTGGCCAGCGTCTCGTCGCTCTTGTCAGTCACTTCGAGGGTGTGTTCCCCGCCGTAATCCTCGGGGATCGTCCATTCGGTCGAGAACTTGCCCTGGTTGTCTGTCCGCACGGAGAGGGCATGGACGGTCCGGGGACGGTACTGGGCCCCGTTCACTTCGTTGCCTTCGAGGACGCCCCACCGGCCCTCGACAGTCCGCCACACCACGTCGAGTTCCGTATCCGCCGGCAGGTTCAGGCCCCGAATTTTGATCGTATCGTCCACGTAGGCCTCGTCGGCGCTGGTGATAAGCGTGCCCGCCGACGCCGTCTGACGCTTCCGACGGTCGGATAACCGGTTTTGTACGTCATCTGAGAGCGCCTCGTCTGTCATACCTAGATCGACCGGACCGCTACCCGTAGGAATTCGTCTGAAATATACAGGGTTTTAGTGCCCCGGGGGGCGATCAGGATTTCGTCGTCTGGGCCTGTCTCGTGCCGAGTATTGCCGGGATGATTTTCGACTCGGCGGCCCGAAGACGCTGGGAAACCGCGGATTTCGAGATTTCCAGCTCCCCAGCGATTTCCTCGAGGTGGCCCCCACGCGGCGAAGAGTAATGTCCCATCTCGTGGGCGACATGGAGGGCCTCCCACTGTTTCTCGGTGAGATGGCCGACTTCGATCGACAAGGGCTTCGAACGGTCGTTTTTCGGATCGACGATGGTGATGGTCTGGACGGCGGGGCCCATGGAGTGGTACGCTTCGATAACCTTGCGAAGGGTCTCTCGGTCGGCGATCCGAAAGGTCACGTAAAGGGGTGGATCGTTATTTGCCATCGGCTCCTCCCGGCGACTGTCCTCCCATGAATCGGGCCCTCCACCGACGGTCGGAAGCCCTCACTGCCGGCCCATATCCGATGTGGCTCCGCGGCGATCCAGTCGGGTCTCTCATAACTATGGCTTCGTCGCCCGACAGGGTGTACTTTAACCTGTATTTTGCTCCCGTTGAAAAAGGGGCTTACTCGC
>CAZVCA010000038.1:13739-16225 GCA_964626045.1 uncultured Halobacteriales archaeon
GGACCACTGCGTGAAAAGGGGCCTACTCGCCGGACCACTGCGTGACGAGTTTCCGCGCGAGGCGGGATTCGACTGCCTTCAGCCGCTGGGAGACAGCTGACTTCGATACCTCCAATCGGTCCGCGAGCACCTCGAGGTCGGCCTCCCGGGGGGAGTCGTAGTAGCCGGTTTCGACGGCCGCTTCGAGGGCTTCGAACTGTTTGTCGGTGACTTCGGAGACGTCCAGGTGGATCGACCCCTCGGACCCGGCCGAGGATTGGGTAATCCCTTTGACACTCACGGACGCGTCGGTCGCCCGAAGCCGACTGATCAGATCGCGCAGGATTTCCCGATCCGGAATCTGCACGGTCACGATCACCTTGTTGTGGTTGGTTCGTTCGAAGGTCGGGATGCACTCGACCTGGTGAAACTGCAGACAGAAACAGCCCGGGGTGATTGCCGAGCGGACGAACTGATCGGACTGGTCGCCGGCCTCCGGAGCCATCGTCGTGTTACAGGTTCCTCGTTGGGCGGCGTCGTCGGTGTCGATGTCGGCGTCGTCTTCGAAGCTGAGGTTCTGTTCGACTGTATCGACGTCGTCGTGTCCCTCGAACAGCGGACAACCGATCTTCTGTTCCGGTTCGATGGCGAGGGTGGCCACCAGCGGTGGGCCATCCGTTGACATGTCGGCCGCGAGGGGTGTGGGTTGTTGTTGGGAGGACATTGTTAAATGGTGGTTCCAGAGCTAGTCTCAACGCTGCCTACAGTATCCAGATATTTAAACAGGGCATCGGTTATCAGGATCGTAGAACAGTACATTATTGTGCGACCGTTGCGCGGGAGAACGCCGAGGTCACCAGCTTGGATTCGGCGGCTTTCAGGCGCTGGGACAGGGCGGATTTGGAGATCTGTAACTGGTCGGCCAGTTCGCCGAGTGAAACCTCCCGTGGGGTTTCGTAATAACCGGCTGCGACGGCGGCGGTGATCGCCTGTCGCTGTTTTTTCGTGAGTTCGTAGAGGTCCAGGGTGACGAACTTCTCCCGATCCGACCCGTCCTGTGTCTCGACCCGCTTGAGTCGACGAACCGTGACGGAATCGACGGCGGCCCGGAGATCGCCGATGAGGTCGGTCAGCAACTTCCGATCCGACAGGTACGTTTTGATGATTACCTTCGAGTCGTCGCTCTCGGTTACCTGTGGGACACAGCCGTGTTTCACGAACACGGGACAGGCACAATCCGGCTGGACAGTGGTTTCGACGTGCTCGATCGTGGTGCATTCGTGTGGGCACTCACAGTAGGAGTCCGTCATCTTCGCGTCCAGGTGGCACAGCCGTTGGCCCAACTGGTGGCGAACGTCCACGATCGATTCGTCGAGGCTGCAGAGCGGGCAGGGGTTCGAATCGGGCATCTCGATGTCGAGTTCGACGAAGAGCTGGCGAGTGCTCGTGTCACCCTCGGCCCTGGCCGCGCCCACAACCTCGTTTGCCATCACCCAATCTTCATTTGCCTTTCCTTAATGTTCGATGGGTTTTCTCACAAACTCGGAACGACTGCACAAACGCTCAGTTGAGGCAGGCCAAAATTTTCATTCGCGGTTAGAGACGGGTTACGGCTGGTTACCGGGGCTGGTAGATAATATATCACAAATGACCTTGTGGGTTTTTAACACACACCAAAATGGAGGGATACTTCGTCGGTCATGCCTGCACCTGCTCGTCGGTGGGCCACGATTTAGAATCCTGCCAGTGCCAGGAACCCCCCACGTCTCGCCTTCAGTCACGGTTTGACCCTCCAGCAGCTTTTTTCCGTCGGCGGGTCTCTGATCATCATGGCCGACTTCTGGCAAACTGATTACGAGGTCCCGTACTGGCTCGCGGCAGTGATTTTCCTGGCGGTCTTTGGCACGCTCGCCGTCGGAATCGTCGTCGGAAACCTGGCTGGGCTCGTCGCGATTTGGGCCGGGATTCTGCGATTGGCGCTCGGGCTGTTCGTGATTTATCTCTTCTATCGGTTCGTGGTGGCCGTGGAGACCATCGCCGAGAAACAGTGAGAAATTTCACGGTAATGTGTGCTCTCTGGCCAGATTTGGTCGGCAAAGTGCGCTATATCCACTTACGCGGGCTCCTACTCGGGGGCTCGTACTTGCATGCGGATCACGCTTCCGCCTCTGAATTGGCCGTTACTTCGACGGGCGTACGAACGCGAGTACGGGCACGAGACGACGGCCGCCGACCGATTGGCAATGTGCCTGTTTCAGCAGCCATATGTCGATACGAACACGGTCGTGGACCTCCTGGACGTTTCCGATCAAACGGCCCGAAACGCGCTCTCCGAACTCGAAGCAAACGGGATTTTGGAGGAGACGACGGGCAAAGAGCGGTATCGGGAGTACAAGGCAGTGGACATTTTCGATATTCTCTCGACCACCGTGAAATAATAGCTGTACTGGAGCGGTCAGTTCGCTCGCTTCGCTCGCTCCTTCCCTGATTCAAATCCCGCTGGTTGT
>CAZVCA010000039.1:0-14904 GCA_964626045.1 uncultured Halobacteriales archaeon
TCCCGGTCGAGGCGACCACGTTCTCGATGTTGATGGTTTCCTTGGGATCAGTCATATGCGTTTTAAGGCTTGTATTTAAGGCTTATAAATATTTGCAGTGGTGTGCGGTATGCCGCTTGCCTGATTGGTCGGCGAATCGTCCTGTCCGTCGGGTAACCGATACGCTCAGGGGAGTGGCCCCGTTGTGGACCTGTGTGTACCTGCTGGAGTTCGCCGGCGAGGACGACCCGTTTGCCGCGGCGGAAGCCACGGCCGCGGCGACTGACGTTCGCGTTCTCGCGCCCGGGATCGGCGTGGCGGCCGCCGTGGACGAAACACGGGTCGAGGGCCTCGCGTTCACTCGTCGCGTGAGCGAGGTCGTTGCCCGGACCGAGGACGGACTGGACACCCTCTGCCAGCACCTGGCCTCGGTCCCGCTGGATCGACAGGGGACGGTTGCAGTGCGTGCCCGGAACGTCCGCGGGAGCGCAGCCGTGGATACCCAGGTCGCGGAACGCCGCCTGGGACAGGTCCTCGTCGATCGGGGATTCGCTGTGGACCTTTCGGATCCCGATCACACGCTTATCGCCCTGTTCGCGGGGGACCTCGGGACGCTCGGATGGGCAGTCGAGACGTCGACTCGTGACTACGGCGATCGGGCGCCGACCGACCGGCCGTTTTTTCAGCCGGGGAGCATGGATCCGCTTCTGGCGCGGGCCGTTTTGAACCTCGCACACGTTGGCCCCGGTGACCGGGTTCTCGATCCGATGTGTGGGACCGGAGGGTTGTTGATCGAGGCGGGACTTCTCGGCGCGCGACCGGTCGGAATCGACGCGCAGGCAAAGATGGTTCGCGGGGCCGAGCAGAACGTGGCGGCGGCATTGGACGAACCGCCACTGCTCGTGCAGGGGGATAGTACCACCCTCCCACTTGCCGATGACAGTATAGACGCCGTCATCTTCGACGCCCCCTATGGGCGCCAATCGAAGATCGCGGGCCACGACCTCGCGGATCTCGTTCGCGGGGCCCTCGAAGAGGCCCGGCGGGTCGCCGACCGGGCCGTCGTGGTGGCCGATCGCGGCTACGACGACCCTGCTCGGGCTGCCGGCTGGACGGTCACGAACCGGTTTGCGCGGCCGGTCCACCGGTCGCTGACCAGGTACGTTCACGTCCTCGACCCGGTCTGATCACGAGGCCAGTCAGCGGGACTCGACCGCTGCGGCCAGGTCCGTCTCCGGATCGAGCATCGATAGCAAATGGCTGAGATGGATCCGGTCACTGGTTCCCTGCGTGAGGTCGAACTCGATCTCGCCGGCCAGGGTAGCCACCCGTGCCAGTCGGTCGTCGCTGTAGCGCGTGCGTGCCGCGTCCATGATCTCTTCGAGGAGTTCCTCGCCTGACCGGCCCTCGTCCACGAGCAGATCGTCCAGGATCGACCGGGCGTCCTGGAAGTCGCCGGTTTCGGCCGCCGACAGCATCTCGGCGATCCGATCGTCCAGGCCGACGTCCTGGAGCGGATCGAGCACGTCGGTGCCTTTCAACTCGCCGAGTTCCTCGGCGGCTGTCTGGGCGGCAAGAACGGCCTCCCGGAGGTCCCCTTCCGCGTACGAGGCGAGATACGAGATCCCTTCGTCGTCGTAGGGGACCCCCTCGGCGTCCGCAATCGATGCCAGGACTTCCTGCGTTTCCTCCCTGGTCGGGGCCCGCATCGGGACCGGCACACACCGCGAGCGAATCGGCGCGATGAGTTTGCTCGGTTGCCGGGTCGTGATGATGAACTGGGTTGCCTCGTAATACTGCTCCATCACCCGGCGGAGGGCCTGCTGAAAGTCCTCCCTGATCGCTTCGGCGTTGTCCAGCAGTATCGTGTTGTACGAACCCGAGACGGGCGGATGGCTCGCCGACTCGGTGAGCACGTAGTTGATCAGGTCGGCTTTCGAGGAGTTGCGCTTCCGTTTTGGCGTGATAAACCGCTCGAAACGGGGGTCCTCGCTCAACTCCTTTTTCGTCAACCCGAAGAAGTCGGCGACGTTGATCTCGATCAGATCGCCTTCGGGGTCCTCGTGGGCTGCCCGCGCAAGCGCCCGCACCGCCGCCGTTTTGCCGACGCCTGGCGGGCCGTGCACCACGAGATTCACGGGATTGGACACGGCGTCCTGCAACCGATCACGCACCGGTTCCTGGGGGAGATCCTGGATGGTCGGGGCATGCCGGTCGATCCAGAGGGGCCGCTCCATCGCCGGGACCTATCCGCCCGGTCGGTAAGAATCGGTCGGTTCCACCCCCGGTCCGAAGCGGGTTTACCACCACCGCACGAAGCCGGCGTATGAGCCTTCGGGTGACACTGCTGGGTACGAGCGGGGCCATTCCGACGACCGCCCGCAACCCCTCGTCGATTTTCTGCCGCCGGGCCGGCGAGGCTTTCCTCTTTGACGTCGGCGAGGGAACCCAGCGCCAGATGATGCGGTTTGGAACCGGCTTCGACGTCGATGCGGTCTTTCTCACCCACGCCCACGGCGACCACGTTCTGGGCTTGCCCGGCCTCATCCAGACCTGGGCGTTCAACGAACGGGACGCCCCCCTCGTCGTCTATACGCCGGCCGGAACTCGCACCCGCGTAGTCGATTTGATCTATGCGATCGCGGACGAACCGGCCTATCCGGTCAGCGTCGAAGAGGTCCAGCCGGGAACCACCGTGCACGAGCGCGAAGGCTACGAGATCCGGGCGATCGACGTCCAGCACAATGCTCCGGCTGTCGGCTATGCGCTCGTCGAAGCCGACCGCAAGGGGCGCTTCGACCGCGAGCGCGCCGAGGAACTGGGAGTGCCCCCGGGCCCGAAGTTCTCGACACTTCACGAGGGCCAGGCGGTTGAACTCGAGGACGGGACGGTCGTCGAGCCCGAGCAGGTGGTCGGCCCGCCACGGCCGGGTCGGACGATGGTTTACTCCGGGGATACGAGACCGACGACCGCGATCACGCGAGCGGCCGAAGACGCCGATCTCCTCGTTCACGACGCGACCTTCGCGGACGACCAGGCCGATCGAGCCCGAAAAACCGGCCACACGACTGCCAGGGAGGCGGGCCGACTCGCGAGACGGGCGAACGCGAAGCAACTCGTCTTGACCCACATCTCGCCACGATACGCCGGCGATGCCGGCTTGCTCCTGCAGGAAGCACGGGATGCCTTCGACGGCGAGGTCATTCTGGGCGAGGACGGGCGGACCATCGAGGTGCCATTCCCCGACGAGCCAGGGCCCAAAGCATAGTTTGCCGCCAATGCTTTGAGGGCGCCTCCGTGATGGTCTGTCATGGATCTGCAGATTGACGGGAACGTCGCATTGGTCACGGCATCGTCAAGCGGTCTCGGCAAGGCCTCCGCGAAAGCGCTCGCGCGGGAAGGGGCCAACGTCGTCATCAACGGTCGAGACGAGGACCAGCTGGCAGCGGCGAAGGCCGAGATCGAGGCGGTGGGGTCGGGCTCGGTCATCGCCGAGTCGGCCGACCTCACGGACCCGGAGGCCGTCGAGCGGCTCGTCGACCGGACCGTCGAGGCCTTTGGTGGGCTGGACCACCTCGTCACGTCCGCCGGCGGGCCACCGTCCGGCGCGTTCCTTGATACGGACGACGAGGACTGGTATGCGGCCTACGATCTGCTCGTCATGAGCGTGGTTCGACTGGTCCGTGCGGCCGAACCGCACCTGCGTGCAGGCGAGGGAACTATCGTGAATATCACCTCACGGAGCGTGAAGGAGGCCCTCGACGATCTCGTCCTCTCGAACTCGGTGCGGATGGGCGTCATCGGCCTCGAGAAAACCCTCTCTCGGGAGCTCGCGCCGGAAATCCGGGCCAACGCCGTCCTCCCGGGGCCCCACGAGACCCAGCGCATCGAATCGCTCATCAATCAGGCGCTGGAGCGCGGCGAGTACGAGAGCTACGAGGAGGGCCTGGACAGTTGGGCTGGCAATCCACTCGAACGGATCGGCGATCCCATCGAACTCGGGAATACCGTCGCCTTCCTCTCCTCGCCCACGTCCGCCTTCATCAACGGGACCGCGATCACGATCGATGGCGGCGCGACCGGGGCGAACCTCTAACAGAAATTGTCGACCCGGATCCCTCAGCCGTAGCGGTAGGTCATGCCCGTGCCGTTGGGCGGGTTCTCCCAGATGATGTTGTCATACGGACAGGCCCACCGACAGCTGCCACACTCCAGGCAGTTCTCGTAGGCGATCAGCGGGACGCCGTCCTCCTCGCCCTCGTTTCGCCAGACGTTCGCCGGACAGACCGAGACACAGTCGTAGGTCTCACAGTCGAGACAGGTCTCGTCCTCGAAGACGTCCAGGTGGGACTCCTCGTGGTCCGTGTATTTGTTCGCGTAGAGGCGATCTTCGATGCTCGGCCGTTCGATGTCGGGGGTTTTCGGGTGTGCGCTCATGAGAGGAGTTTCCGATATTTCCAGGCCTTTTTCGCCGCGCCGGTCCAGCCGCCAGCCGCCCGGATGAGCATGTTCTTGGCCCGCTTCGCGTGGGTTTCTTTGGGCTCGTAGTCCTGTTTGAAGAACTCGAGTTCGGCTTCGGTCAGGGCCTGTGGCAGCACCTGGAAGAGGAACTGCTTCTCGTCGTGGGCGAAGTCGCTGAACCAGTCGTAGTTCTCGAGGTTCTCCATGACATACGAGTCCTCGAGTCCCTCGGGGTACGTGGAGAGGGCGTCGGCGTCGGTTCGGCCCGCCTCGATGGCCTCCGCGATGGCCGTGCCAGCCAGATAGCCGCTTTCGACGGCCATGTTCGTCCCTTCCAGATGGATGCCGTTATTGAGCAAGAGGCTCGCCGCGTCGCCTACGATCACCGCCCCGTCGTGGGTCAGGTCCGGCACCGAGCCAGCCCCTCCCTCGGGGATGGCTTTGGCGGAGTACTCGATGACGCGACCGCCCTTGACAAGCGGTGCGACCGCCGGGTGCTCTTTGAAGTCAGAGAGCAGCTCGTCCGGCTTTCGGTCGTCCTCGACCGCGTCGGAGATGGTGTAAGCCACCCCGATGGCGAGGGTCCGTTTGTTCGTGTAGATGAACCCGCCGCCGACGGCGCCGCCACAGGCGCCTTCGCCGAAGTAATGGTACGCGGCACCGTCGTCCTCGCCGAGGCCGAAGCGTTCCTCGATGGTTTCGCGGTCGTACTTGCGGACCTCCTTGGCCCCGATAGCGACCTTCTCCGGTGGATCGGGCTCCTTGAGGCCCGCCGCTTCCGAGACGAGGGAGTTCCCGCCCTCGGCCAGGACCACGATCGGCGCTCGGATCGTCCCGTCCGGTCGGTCCGTCTCGACGCCGACGATCGATTCGTCCTCCTGGACGAGGCCCGTCACTGTCGTCTGCGTGATCAGCGTCGCGCCGGCCTCGACGGCTTGCTCCGCGAACCATTCGTCGAAATCCCCGCGAAGGACCGTGTACGTGTCGTTGTGCGGCGATTCGTGCCACTGGCCGGGACTGATCGACATGGCGGTTTCGTCCTCGGCCGAGAGCAAGCCGAACCGCTTCGTGCCGAGGTATCGCTCGGTCGGCGCGTCCTCGAAGTCCTCGCCCGTGAGCTCCCGGATGCGGGGGGTGTACATCGTCCCGCCGAAGACGTTTTTCGCCCCCGGGTAGTTCCCGCGTTCGATGATGAGGACATCGAGGTCCTTCTGGGCCATCGTGAGCGCCGCGGCCGTGCCGGCGAGGCCGGCACCCACGACGATCGCGTCGAAGTGGTCGTCGTAATTCGGTGTTTCCGTCATGTCTCTGCCTCCTTCAATTCCGTAATGGCGTCAGTGAGGGCCGGGAGCACCTCGAAGAGGTCGCCCACGATACCGTAGTCCGCGTCGTCGAAAATCGGCGCGTTCGGATCGTCGTTGATCGCCACGATCCACTCCGAATCGTTCATGCCCTCGAGGTGCTGGATCGCCCCGCTGATCCCCGCCGCGATGTAGAGTTTCGGCTTGACGGTCTTGCCGGTCTGCCCGACCTGTCTGGCGGCCTCGATCCACCCCTCCTCGACGGCTTCGCGGGTCGCGGCGACTTCCCCGCCGAGGGCCTCGGCGAGGTCTTCGATCGGTCCGAAGTTGCCCTCGGTTCCGTAGCCGCCCGCGACCACGATCTCCGCGTCGGTGATGTCGGTGATGTCCCCGACGACCCGTTCGATCATCCGGGAGTGAACACTCGTCTCGTCGACGCCAGCCTCGATTTCAGTGATCGTACCCTCGCGGTCAGGATCGGGCTCGGCGGCGTCGAAAACACCCGGCCGCACCGTCGACATCTGGGGCCGGTGTTCGACACATTTGATCGTCGCCATGGCGTCACCGCCGAAGGTCGGCCGCTTCGCCAGGAGGAGCCCGCTATCGGCTTCGATTTCGAGCTCCGTACAGTCCGCCGTCAATCCCGCGTACGTCGGGACCGCGACCCGCCCGGCGAAGTCCCGGCCGGTGTGACTGCCGCCGATGAGGACGATATCCGGGTGGCGCTCGTCGACGAGGATCCGAAACTGCTCCCCGTAGGGCCCCGGGAGGTACGGCTCGAAAATCGGATCTTCGACCACGAGTACTTCGTCTGCGCCACGGGTGATCGCCTCGTCGGCGAGGTGGGAAACGTCCTCGCCCATGACGAGGGCCACGAGTCGCTCGCCCTTCTCGTCGGCCAGCTCCCGGCCTTTCTGGAGCAGTTCCCAGGAGACTTTGGCGGCCTCGCCGTCGTGTTGTTCGACGAAGACCCACACGTCCTCGTATTCTTCCGTGTTGACTTCTCCCGGCATTTAGATCGCCCCCGTGTCCCGGAGTTTCTCGACGAGTTCGTCGACGGAGTCGACCATTTCCCGTTCCCGTTCGACCGGGTCAGCCGTGTCCATCCCGCCGACCGAGGTCGGCGAGGCGGCGAGCCCGACCGACTCCTCGATGCCGAGGTCCGCGGCCGTGTACTCGTCGGGTTCGAACTCGGTTTCCCCGTAGATTTTCCGGTGAAGCCCGGCGACACGGGGCTCGTTCATCCCGAAGCCGACGGCCACGACGACGGGGAGACTCGCGGCCACTTCCTCGTGGCCGCCCTCGATGTCCCGGATCGCGACCAGTTCGTCGTCCTCGGGGCGCGGTTCGAGCTCCTCGACGTAGGTCAGTTGGGACCAGTCGTTGTGCGCCGCCATTCCCGGGGGCACCTGGCCCGTCGAGGAGTCCGTACTCTCCTCGCCGCAGAGCACGACGTCGGCTTCGAGCTCGTCGGCGATGGCTGCAAGAGCCAGACTCGTGGGCCAGGTGTCACTCCCCCCGAATGCGCGGTCGGTCAGCAACACGCCGTCGTCGGCCCCGAGGCCGACGGCAGTCTGGAGGACCGCTTTGGCGAAGGGCGGCCCCATCGTCACGGCGGTGACGGTCCCGCCGACAGCTTCTTTCAACTCGAGGGCGGCTTCGACCGCGTTGTAGTCGGGTTTATTGAGGACGGCATCGGCGTCGGAGCGATTCAGCGTTCCGGTGTCCGGATCGATCGAGACGTCGTCCGCGTCAGGAACCTGCTTGACACAGACGACGATGTTCCATTCCTGTGACATATGCGTAGCGATGGTGGATAGCCGGCTCCGCGAAGTGGCTCATTACGACTCGTTTCGGCCGACAGGGCGTGCCGACGGCCGATCCGTCGACCGATCGACCGGTCGCGCGCCGGAGTTCGTACACCAGTGTTGGCAAGCTTTGCGGGCCTCGGCTATGAATCCACCTCTTTTTCCCGACCCTCGACAGACCATGTCGGTCGGTTACATGCCCCGGGAATGCAGGGTGGGTTACACCACGGGACAGGGTTCCGGGGCGGAAACGAACTTTAGTAGCTCGCCGTCCTACCCTGGCGCGTGAGTGCTCGGACTGACGCGCTCGAGACACGGGTCTTCGGGGTCGACGTCCAGAGCGGCGACGTGCGAGGGGATGCCCCCGCATACGCCCTGTGTGTCTTCGACGGGGCGGTCGCCGAACGCGATAGTGTGAGCTATCACAAGCTGCTTCGGCGGATTCAGTCGGCGGAACCGGACCTTCTCGCCACGGACAACATGTACGAGTTGGCCGCGGACAAAAACGACCTCGTTCGCTTTCTCAAGCGACTCCCGCCGGAAACGACCCTGGTGCAGGTCACCGGCGACGAGCGGCCGGAGCCGCTGTCACGCGTGGCAAACCGCCACGGCGTTCCCTACGACGCCGATCCGATGGGGGAAGCGGAGGCAGCGGCCCGCCTCGCCGCTCGCAACGTTGGGTACGCGGTCCGGGCCTTTGCCGATCGCACGACGGTGAAGGTCTCTCGGGGTCGCTCGATCGGGAAGGGCGGCTCGAGCGAGGATCGCTTCACCCGCCGGATCCACGGCCACGTGAAAACTGAAGCGCGACGGGTCGAATCCGCTCTCGAGGAGGCTGGCCTGGCCTTTGAACGGGACGTGACCGAGAAGTACGGCGGGTTCTCGAACGCCGTGTTCACGGTCGAGGCACCGATGGGCGAGATACCGGTCTCGGCTGGTCGCTCCGGTGATACCCGCATCGAGATCGAACCGGTCGAGCGGGACGGTATCGACTTCGAACCACTGGTTACCCGTCGGGATCGGGTGTTCGTCGGTGTGGACCCGGGAACGACGACGGCGGTGGGGATCGTTGATCTCGACGGCCAGCCACTCGAGACCTGGCACAGCCGCACGGCGGACATGGCGACGGTCATCGAGTGGATCATCGAGCGGGGTCGGCCGGTGGTGGTCGCGGCCGACGTCACGCCGATGCCCGAAACTGTCGAAAAGATCCGCCGGAGCTTCGACGCGGCGGCCTGGACGCCGGCCGCGGATCTCCCGGTGGACGAGAAACTCCACCGGACCCGGGAGGCTGCAACCGCAAACGACCACGAACGCGACGCGTTGGCGGCGGCGCTCTTTGCGTTCGATGCCTACGAAGACACCATCCAGCAGGTCACGGAGAAAGTGCCACCCACGGCCGACCGGGGCGCCGTGATCGGCGAGGTGATCGCCGACGAGACGACGGTCGAAGCGGTGCTCCGGGACCGTTCGGACGGCGACGAGCCAGCGGCTGCCGAGCCGGGCCCGGAGCCCGCCGAGCCGAGTCCGGAGCAACGGCGGATTCGGGACCTCGAAACCCAGGTCGACCGCCTGCAGTCCCACGTCGAGGACCTCAAAGGCCGCCTCGACGAGAAGGACGCGACGATCGAGGACCTACAGGAACGGCTCTCGACGGCCAAACGCGAGGAGCGGGCCGAGGCCAGATCGCGTCGTGAAGTGTCGAAACAGCAATGGGAAAACGACCGGCTGGAGACCGAACTCGAAGCAGAACGCCGGGCTCGCGAGGACCTCGAGGCCAAACTCGAGCGACTCAAGGAACTCTGGAAACTCGATCACTCGAACTTCGCGGACGTCGACCAGCGGGGGGATCTGACACCGGTCAAGGTCATCGAGAAGTTCACCGTCGAAGCGATCGAGGCGGCCGATGAAGCCTTCGGCATCGCGGCCGGGGACGTGGTCTTCCTGCGGGATGCCTCGGGCGCCGGTCGCCGAACGGCCGAACAGCTGATCGACTTCGATCCTCGCCTGGTGCTCCGGAACGGGGGCATTTCCGACGTCGCCGACCGATTGCTTTTCGAGGCGGAGATCCCGGTCGCTCCGGCCGAGATGGTCACGCTACAGGAAGTCGACGAGCTCGCGGTCGCCCGGGAGGCGGACGTCGAGGCCGCGATCGAGGACTGGGAAGCGCGGGCGGCCGAGCGGCTTCGCTCCCGGAACGCGGAGATGGTCGATCAGCTGATCTCCGAGCACCGGGCCGAACGGCGAGACGCCGATCCGAGCGAACTCCTCGACTCGTGAGCTGTCGCTTTTGGGACCGAGAGCGAACAGGTGACCTCGCTTTTCCTGGTACTTGAGGGAGCGGCCACGCCCGAAACGGTGGGTCACACCCGGGAGCCGGCCACGCCGTGGCTCCCGCGGTCGGCGATCCGCTACCGCGAGTCGTTTCGGGCCACTCGTTCGAACATGGCTGTCGCTGGTCCGGTGCCTGTATTTCAAGCTTCGTCCGGCCACGGGTTTCCAGAAGTCCTAACCCCCCGGCCCGTTTGCGAGGGCGTATGGACACGTACGACCTCCTGACGCGGAACGCCTCGGAGGTGGTGACTGCGGAGGAACTCCGATCGATTGCCGAGGATCCGGACGGCAAACGGGCCTACGTCGGCTACGAGCCGTCGGGGGTCCTCCATATCGGCCATCTGTTGACGGCGAACAAACTCATCGACTTACAGGACGCGGGGATGGAGGTCGTCGTTCTCCTCGCGGACGTGCACGCATACCTGAACGGGAAAGGCAGCTTCGAAGAGATACGTGAGACGGCCGAACAGATGAAAGCCCAGTTTCTCGCGTACGGACTCAGCGAGGACCAGACGGAGTTCCGGTATGGCTCCGAGTTCCAACTCGACGAGGACTATCTGCTCGATCTGCACACCATGGCCATCGAAACTTCGCTCAACCGCGCCCAGCGGGCGATGGCCGAGATCCAGAGCGGCGAGACCGTCACCGTTTCCCACGTGATCTACCCGCTGATGCAGGCCCTCGATATGGAGTATCTCGACCTGGATCTTGCCGTCGGCGGGCTGGACCAGCGAAAGGTTCACATGCTCGCCCGCGAGGAACTTCCGAGTCTCGACTACGCGGTCCGCCCCGCGATTCATACGCCGATTCTCGGGGACCTGACGTCCGGCGAGGGAAAGATGTCCTCGAGTGAAGGCGTGACGATTTCGATGGAAGATACGCGGGAGGACTTGGCGGAGAAAGTCAACGCGGCCTATTGTCCGCCCGAACGGGATCCTGAGGGTGAGACGGTGAACCCGGTCCTCCAGCTTTTCGAATATCAGATCTTCCCCCGCGTCGAGCAGGTCGTCGTCGAGCGGCCCGACGAATACGGGGGCGACCTGACCTACGAGACCTATGAAGAACTCGCCGCCGATCTCGACTCGGGCGAACTCCACCCCGCCGACGCGAAGTCGGCCCTGGCGGCGGAGCTGGATGACCTGATTGCGCCGGGCCGAGAGCGACTCGCGGCGCTCCGGTCGGCTGAATAGGACCGCTCGATCGATTCCGTGTGATGGGGTTTAAGCCGCTGTGTGGACAACCCCGAGCCATGAGCGAGAACGAGCGTGGGCGAAATGACCTCCGCATGCCCGACGACGACGAGGTTTTCGCCGTGGTCGAGGACATGCTCGGCGCGAATCGGGTGAACGTACGCTGTGCGGACGGGGTCGAGCGCACCGCTCGGATCCCGGGCCGGATGCAAAAACGCATCTGGATCCGCGAGGACGACGTCGTCCTCGTCGAACCGTGGGACTGGCAGGACGAGAAAGCCGACATCGTCTGGCGCTACGAGAAAAGCGAAGCCGACCAACTGCGCGAGGAAGGCCACATCGGATGAGCTGTGACTGACGAGTTCGTCGAGCCAGACGCGGCAGAGGGGGTTGGCTCGTGGGAATCGATCGCGGTCAGGGACACCGAGGCCGACCGGATCGCGAGACAACAGGACCGAGACTTCTCCGAGTTCCGCAAACGACTGAAAAACACGGAGCAGTTCAAAGTCGAAGGCTCGGTGTTCGACGACGCGACCTACGCTGCCCTGTACAAACTCGTTCAGGACGACTACCTCGAGGCCTTCGGCGGCCCGATTTCGACGGGGAAGGAGGCAAACGTCTACGAAGCGCTGGCCGTAGACGGCAGCACGGTCGCGGTCAAGGTGTATCTCACGACGACGAGTAACTTCCAGCAGATGAGTGACTATCTGGAGGGTGACCCACGCTTCGAGGGGATCCGGGGCTCGACCACCAAAGTCGTCATCGCGTGGGTCCGCAAGGAGTATTCGAACCTCAAGCGGGCGCAGGCGGCCGGCGTTGCCGTTCCCGACCCCATCGCCGTCCAGCGAAACGTCCTCGTGATGGAATACCTGGGCGACGAGGACGGTCCCGCGCCCACGCTCAACGACGTGACGATCGAGAACCCCGAGACGGCCTTTTCGGTCGTCCGGGAGTATATGCGGCGGCTCTACGACGCGGGCCTCGTTCACGGCGACCTGAGCGAGTACAATCTGGTGGTTCACGACGGGCAGATCACGGTGATCGACGTGGGCCAGGCCGTGACCGTTCATCATCCAAATGCCGAGGATTTCCTCGAGCGTGACTGTCGGAACGTGGCCGCGTTTTTCGCCGACCTGGGGGTTGACGTGACCGCCGATTCCCTGCGGGCGTATCTCGACGCCGAGGCGTCGCCTCCGTCACGTGACTGACCGCGCCCGGAACCAACGCTTAAACCTGCAGAGTGGCTATTCCCGGCCATGAAGCACGTGAAGATTCCGACGGAGCGGATTGGGGTCCTCATCGGTGAAGGGGGTGAAACCGTCGAGACGATCGAGGCGGAAGCGGAGGTCGAGTTACAGATCGACTCCGAGGACGGAGCGGTACGGATCGAATCGGTCGGGGATTCGGTCAAGGGGATGACCGCCTCGGATATCGTCGAGGCCATCGGTCGGGGGTTTGCCCCGGAGGAGGCGTTGACCCTCCTGGACGACGAGATGCGGATGTTTGACGTCATCGACATCGAGCGGGCGGCCCGCAACGACAACGATCTCCGGCGACAGAAAGGCCGGCTCATCGGTGAGGGCGGCCGGACCCGGGAACTCATGGAAGACCTCACCGGCGCGAGTGTCGTCATCTACGGGTCGACGATGGGTATTATCGGCTCGCCTCGGGAGGTCGAGATCGTCCGAAGCGCGGCGGATATGCTGCTCGACGGTGCCCCCCACGGCGCCGTCTATTCGTTCCTCGAGCGAAAGCGCGTGGAGGAACTGAAAAGCCAGGGCATGGAGTACCACGAGTTCTCGGATTGAGGCTGCTCGGCCGACACCCAGTCTAAAGGGCGGAGTCATGTGGGTCATTAACACAACTTGCCGGGGTCCTCACGCCGTCTCTGTCTTCCGGACCAACACATTTATATAGAATGGCAAAACAACTCTCTCTCGAACATGGCGCAGATGGGTAATCAGCCCCTCATCGTTCTCTCTGAGGAGTCACAGCGAACATCGGGCGAAGACGCACAGTCGATGAACATCACCGCGGGGAAGGCGGTGGCCGAATCGGTTCGGACCACCCTCGGCCCCAAGGGGATGGACAAGATGCTCGTGGATTCGACGGGCAACGTCGTCGTGACGAACGACGGCGTCACCATCCTCAAAGAGATGGACATCGAGCACCCGGCGGCCAACATGATCGTCGAAGTCGCCGAGACCCAGGAAAACGAGGTCGGCGACGGGACGACGACCGCCGTCATCGTGGCCGGTGAACTGCTCTCCGAGGCGGAGAACCTCCTCGATCAGGACATTCACGCCACCACGCTGGCCCAGGGGTACCGACAGGCCGCGGAGGAGGCAAAGGACCGGCTCGAAGACAAGGCGATCGAGATCTCGACCGAGGACACGGAATACCTCGAACAGATCGCCGCGACCGCGATGACCGGCAAAGGGGCCGAAACCGCAAAAGACACCCTCTCGAGTCTGGTCGTCAGCGCCGTCCAGTCGGTGGCTGACGAGGAGGGAATCGACACGGACAACGTCAAAGTCGAGAAGGTCGTCGGCGGTTCCATCGACAACTCCGAGCTCATCGAGGGCGTTATCGTCGACAAGACGCGCGTCGACGAGAACATGCCCTACGCCGTCGAGGACGCCAACATCGCGCTGGTCGACACGGGGATCGAGGTCGAGGAGACCGAGATCGACACCGAGGTCAACGTCACCGACCCCGACCAGCTCGAAGAGTTCCTCGAGCGCGAGGAAGCACAGCTCCGGGAACTCGTCGACGCCCTCGTCGACGCCGGGACCGACGTCGTCTTCGCGGACGGCGGCATCGACGACATGGCCCAGCACTTCCTTGCCCAGGAGGGTATCCTCGCGGTTCGCCGCGTGAAATCCGACGACATGACCCGGATCGCCCGGGCGACCGGTGCGACGCCGGTTTCGAGCGTGCGGGAAATCTCCGCGGACGATCTGGGCCATGCCGGCTCGATCGCCCAGCAGGACGTCGGCGGCGACGAGCGGCTCTTCATCGAGGACGTCGAGGAGGCGAAATCGGTGACCATGATCCTCCGCGGCGGCACCGAACACGTGGTTGACGAGGTCGAGCGGGCCATCGAGGACTCGCTGCACGTCGTCCGCGTCACGCTCGAGGACGGCAAGGTCGTCCCGGGTGGCGGTTCGCCCGAGACCGAACTCGCCCTCGAACTGCGTGACTTCGCCGATTCGGTCGGTGGTCGCGAGGCCCTGGCCGTCGAGCACTTCGCCGACGCACTCGAAGTCGTCCCGCGGACGCTCGCGGAGAACGCGGGCCACGACCCGATCGACTCGCTGGTGGAACTGCGCAGCCAGCACGATTCGGGTTCGACCGGGTCCGGACTCGACGCCTACACGGGCGAGGTCATTGACATGGAAGGCGAGGGTGTCGTCGAACCCCTCCGTGTGAAGACCCAGGCCATCGAATCCGCGACCGAAGCCGCCGTGATGATCCTGCGCATCGACGACGTGATCGCTGCTGGCGACCTGAAGGGCGGCGAGGTCGGCGGCGACGATGACGACGACATGCCTGCTGGCGGCCCCGGCGGCGCCGGTGGCATGGGCGGCGGCATGGGCGGTATGGGTGGCATGGGCGGTATGGGCGGTATGGGCGGCGCGATGTAGGAGACGCTACGCGTCTCCGAACTAGCGAACGGGCCGCTTGCGGCCCGTGAGCCGGGAGACGACCGAAGGGAGTCTCCGAACTGACGAACGGGCGCGGTTTGCCCGTGAGCCGGGAGACGACCGAAGGGAGTCTCCGAACTAGCGAACGGGCCGCTTGCGGCCCGTGAGCTAAGCGGTCGAAGAC